>JBGPID010000093.1:0-9476 GCA_041484725.1 Geobacteraceae bacterium
AATCTTCGGGCTTGCTTGTGCGGCGTACCAGTGTACGCCTCCGCACAACCCCTCGATTTCCTTGCCAGGACGAAAAATTCCTCGTTTCCGAATTGGAAACCAATAGTGTCTCATCCGGAGTTTCCGGATGGACACTAATTAAGAACAGGTTGTGGGATGCTCCGATATATCGATATCAGAAGCCGTACCAGAACGGAATTCATCGACATCACCGCAGACGTCAGGGAAGTGCTGCGGCTCGCCAACGTCGGGAACGGGGTGTGCCACCTCTTCGTGCTCCATACCACTGCCGGCATCACCGTTAACGAGGGGGCCGATCCCGCGGTGCAGATGGATATCAACAGATTCCTCAATAAGATGGTCCCCAAAGACCACTATTTCGACCATGCCGAGGGAAATTCCGACGCCCATATCAAATCGGCCCTGGTCGGCACATCCCAGACCCTGCTGATCGAAAACGGTAAACTGCTCCTCGGGACTTGGCAGAGCGTCTACTTCTGCGAATTCGACGGGCCGCGGCCGAGAAGGGTAGCCGTGAAGATCGTGGCCGACGAATAGGGGGACCTCCCTCAGCCGGTTCCTTCCATTTGAACCGGAAAAAATCGCCCCCCCCCCCCAAACCTGTAGGCCCTTATGCTTTTATTTTATATAATTTTGTAAACAAAGTTTACATGTAAACTTTGTTTACATTCCCCGTAATCTCCCGCCAAATCTCTCTTTGCAGTGCTTTACCCGAAAAAGTGTAAACTTAGTTTACATCCCAAGCTGTCACTGAAAACCCCTCTGGAAATAGATAACATAGCGATATTGACGTTTATTTTGCATTGGCTTGATTTGTGCTAAAAGTAGGCTATATTTAATTAACCAAATCCTATGGCAGAAATCTTACTTCAAGGAACCCGTTGAGTCATTCCGAGAACTGGACCGATGACAATTCTATCGAACCGGCGGCGGAAGATAGTTTTGTTCATAGCATGTAAACTGTCGAGTTTTAAGCGCCAGAACAAATGAGTATTTATTCCTTGCTATATGTTTACACATAAACATGTTGACATATCCAAGAGTTGTAAGATAATAAATTTATCTTCATTGAAGATGATACAGTTCAGGGGGGACGCAGGATGCCTAACCTTTGGAGTCATGAGTGATGAATAAAAGACCGCTTCGGTCAGCCATGTGCTGATGGGGCGGTCTTTTTCGTTTGTTGGGGTTGACTGGAATTAAGAAAAGAAAAAGGGGCAACCCTTGAACGTTGGAATATCTTCACTACAGAAACGAATATAGAGAAGGGTGATGGCTATGAAGGTTCGAACAGAAAGGGCTGGCGCCGGATACATCCAACCGAACAGCAGTGGGGCAACGGCAGGTATCTGAGCTAAAAGAAGGAGAAGGACTATGCCCAAGATAGCAGTGGCGATCATTCATGGTGTGGGGAAGCAGAATCCGGATTTTGCGGAAGCGATGAAACAGGAATTATTGGAGCGGTTTGTTGAACAGATAGGTGATCAGGCGGCAAATCCTGCCGACGAGATCGTGCTCCAACCGATCTACTGGGCGCCAGCGCTGCAACAACCCGAGGACGAGCTCTGGATAAAGATGCGTCAGGGTGGAAACTTGGACTACATGACTCTGCGGCGGTTTGTGGTCGATTTTGCCGCCGACGCCATCGCCTACCAGCCCACTCCCAACGACCGGCAGGTTTACGATGACATACATGAAATCTTTGCCGGAGGACTCAATAAGCTCGCACAGGACGCCGGACCGCAGGCGCCGCTCTGTGTCATTGCGCACAGTCTTGGTACGGTAATCACCTGTAATTACTTTTATGATCTGCAAAAGGAATTCCGTACAGGGGGTGCAAGCCATATTCCTCCCCAGGTAAAAAATCAGATCGGCGATACCCCACTGGAGCGGGGCGAAACCCTCTCACTCTTCTACACCATGGGAAGCCCCATAGCCATCTGGAGCCTCCGCTATGATAACCCCCTCTTCGGGGTTCCCATACAGGTGCCCTCGCCGCTTTTGACCGCACATTATCCGGGGCTAAAAGGGGAATGGGTGAATTTTTACGATGAGGACGACATCCTTGGCTACCCTTTGCAAACCTTGAACAGAGCCTACGGTGGTGTCGTGAAGGACCGGGCCATCAATGCAGGCGGACTCTTCAGCAGTTGGAATCCCCTCTCCCATACCGCCTACTGGACCGACAACGACGTGACCAAGCCGATTGCAGCGTCATTGGCTGAAATGTGGAAAACCGTCAATAAGTAAAAACCTGGGAAAGACTAGCACAATTGACTTGATGGTCAGGTCTGCATTCTTCAAATTTGAATTTTGCAGATGTGACCACTGTAAATACTATTGGCTGCAATATGGATTGACCCGACTCCGACCCCTCGTGCTCTTGACGAAATACGCGGGAAATGTAGCGGCGTTTGCGCAGTCGGTCAGCGGCGGAACAAATACCGTAATCCAAAGAATGGAAGAGGCCGATCGTGAGTTCATCACCGAAATTCAAAGACGTAATTATTGCCGTGCATGGTATCGGCCAGCAGAGCCGTTACTCGACTGTTCGTTCTGTCGCCACTCGTCTTGCCGCATCGAAAACATTGCTGGCGGGCAGCCCTGCCCCCGCCCGCCCCGTTGCACCGCAGCCGCTCGGTTACTTTCACAGTGAGATCAGGGACATCACTTCAATAACTCTCCTCGACGATGCCGCGTTCTTAGGCAATACGGCTTTGGCCGCCACCGGTTTCGCGGAGGTGTTTTGGGCGGATATTCCCGAAAAAGTGGTCAAGGAAGGCAGTACGCTGGAGGAAACAAAGGCCTGGGGACGCACCGTCGTGGCGCGAGCGCAGGCGCTATGGATACGCGAGCGCCAGTCAGAAGCGGTCAGGAAAGGCAGCACACAGGAAGAGACAAGAGCATGGCGACGCATCGTCCCTCCGGACTTCGGCCTCGCAGCCGAGGTGCTCGATGAAACCCTCGAAACGATTTACGTACTTGAAAATCTTCTGTTTCTGGCAGACAAAGCCGGACTGTTCAAATTTGACCTTCCCAAAGTACTTAAAGATTACCTGGGTGACGTGCAGATCGTCACGGAATTTGCCGATTATCGCACAGATATCGTAGCCCGATTTCACCTGGCGATGGCGGCCATCTATCAGGAACAGCGCAGAAACGGGAACGACGAGGTCCGGCTCCACATCGTGGCGCACAGCGAGGGCACGGTAATTAGTTTTCTCGGCCTGCTGCAGGCCATGTCGGGACAGGAATTCACACCGCCGGCTCTGCCGAATGATCGCCCGCGTCTGGAAAATACCGGCCAGATCCCCGAGTGGCTCAAGCATGTGCACGGCTATATGACCATCGGCTCACCGATCGACAAGCACCTGTTGCTGTGGCCGCGACTCTGGAACACGTTGAACCCCTCTCTTGCCGACGCGGTCCTGCCGGCAGGCCAAATCCGTTGGCGGAACTATTATGACTACGGGGATCCGGTCGGCTTCAAGCTCGACACGGTCCGTCGCTGGTTGGATATACAGAAATCGAAGGCGTTCCAATTTTGCGGCTGTCCCGAACACCAAAATGATATCGGCTTTGCCCGCTATCTCCTCCCCGGCAAAGCTCACACCGATTATTGGAACGACCCGGACGTCTTCGAGCACTTTGTCGATGACGTGATAAGAATACCAGAGAAGGGCGATTCCCCTGCCAAGCGGCCCACTGACAAACCCATCATTCCCTGGCTCAGCCCTGCATTGCCGTATGTTTTCAGCGCGGCCGTGCTCATTATCGGCGTCTACCTCCTCTGCAAGGCGGTGGCCGGCTTCACGTATCCGGATGACCCGCTGACAAAATATTTCCTGATCACGGCGATCGGCGTGGAGCCGACGCCAGGCGTGTCCCGCTGGGATTTGTTCCTCAATACGCTTGGGATTGCCGGTCTGATTGCCGGCACTACGCTATTTGCCCGCTTTCCCCGCCTGGCTGCGGGTTGGCGCTGGAAGTTCACGGGAGCGGTTGCGTTTGTCACCGGTTGCGTCTTGTATGCAGCGTTGGTTTCCGGGCCGTCGCAGAGAGAAATCGGCACGATCTTCTTATTGCTTGTAGAACGGCTTGGTATCGGCAGTCCCATCACAGTCACCGACAAAGCCACCATCTTAAACACCGTCATAGCCACCACAGGCATCTTCTTGGTGACACTGGCCGTTGGCTTCCTGGGTTTCTGGGTGACTCGACGTGGCAAGCTAGATGACGAAGACCGCCGGCAGCGGTGGATCTTGAAGGGAATGCGCCCGCTCATTCTATGCGGCGCCTGTGCGGTAGCGCTGTTTGTGGCAGCTCAGCTTTACCCGCAATATCTTGGCCTCGACACCAAACTGACCGCCGAAGAAGCCAGGGCGCTCACGAAGGAACAGCGCGAAATCATCATTGCCGCCGGCTTTGACCGCAAGGAGCTTGACCAGCTATTCAAGGCAAAGCCAGACCGCCTGGATAGGATTGCGCGCGTGAAGCCGTTTCTGACCACGCGCCCACCCGTCTGGCCGGTACTGCTTGCGGCAGCCGGCTTCCTCTATCTTTGGTGGTTGGCCACGCTGATCTTCGATCTCGCTTTCGTCTGGCAGCGCTATGTCCGCCGCTCCATTGCCAACCAAAGGTTGAGGGAGTGGGGGCCCCAAGAGTTGCGTCGATCGGGCGACGACCCCGACCGGCCGGAGGCATGCCGAAACCCGGAGCAACCATCGTCGGAGAATGGAGAGGGTCGGTAAGGCCTTTGTTTTGGGAGTATCCTGGGTGAGCCCTCGACATGAGACTCAAATGTACAAAGGAGTTGGCAGAGGATGGAAGGTTGAAATGAACCTTAAGTTCTGTGCATAAGCAAAGGAGGTCAAATGCCATGAGATACAGATTCGGTACTTGGTTGGTCCTGTTTCTAGCGCTCCATGCAGGTGCGGTCTTCGCCGAGCCTGTTATCTCGTCGACACCGGATCTGCCGGAAATCATACGCGGCCAGGAGGTAACTGTCCATGGACAGGGCTTTCCTAAGCCCGACGATAAGGGTGCGTATGAAGTATTTCTGAGCAGCGGCAAGCTGGGGGAGCGCATTATGCTCCCCGCGAAATGGGTCGACGCGAATACGTTCACGTTTGCACTGCCACCGGACAAAGTCCCCACCGACAGATACCTGGTGTCAGTGCTTATTGCGGGCAAGGAACTGCCGGTTCCGGGAGATCTCCGTGTTGTCGCGGATTCCTCGACTCCGGTGCATCTTGACGGCGTGTATCCCATTACGGCCTATCCCACAGAACACACCGGCTGCGATTTCGACATTACGGGACAAAACCTCGCAGCAAAGCCGCAGGATAACATGATTCTCGTCGTTGGCAGAGGCCCCGTATCATTAGGAGACGTGAACGAATGCGAAGAGTCCAGGAAAACGGGCCATTACGAGAAGACGTGCCTATATGTCGACCCTGGCATGGAAACGCTGAAGGTGCACGTCGTGAACTTTCCGCGTGCAAAATACGACGGGCCGATCAAAATCCAGGTGCAGGTCGGCAAAAATGTCTCTAACGCGCTACCTCTTACCATTTCCAGGGTGTCTGAACGCGGCGCCTTGATCGGTGCGCTGCTGGTATTCGGGGCAATCATGCTAATCGTCGTTCGCCTGGTATGGAAAGGGGTCGGCGACCACATGATCGGTGGCAAACGCTACGGCCCCTGGACGTCCTTCTTCCTCGACAAGGAGACCAACACTTACAGCCTCTCAAAGTTCCAGCTTCTGCTCTGGACCTCGGTGTTCGTCTTCGGTTACGTCTATCTCTTCCTTTGCCGCATGCTCATCCAGTGGAAGTTTGGTCTTCCGCCGGTCCCCGACGGCCTTCCCGGTATGTTCGCGATTAGCGCGGGAGCAGCCGTGGCGGCGGCCGGTGCGACCGAGACCCGCGGGTCCAAAGGCTCGGGCCCCGTGCACCCTTCGGCTGCTGACTTCGTTAGCACCGGCGGCCTGGTGGTCGGCGAACGTTTCCAGTTCTTTGTTTGGACTCTGGTGGGTGCTTTCGGGTTCGTCTCGATGTTGCTCCTCACCGATCCCTCGTCGTTAACCGAGTTACCGAAGATCCCTGACAACTTTCTGTATCTGATGGGCATCAGCTCCGTCGGTTATCTTGCCGGAAAGATGATACGAAAACCCGGCCCGGTCATTAGAGCCGTCAATGTCACGCCGCCTGCCCCGTCGACCCCCGGACAGTTGACGATCTGCCTTCAGGGCGAGAACATGGCTGACAACGCAATCGTCAAAGTGGACGACAAGACGCTTCAGCCCGACGATGAATATTCGATTGTTCGCTCAAAGGCTCAGGACCAGCCGGCGGACCCCACATTTTGCTCTGAACTGGAGGTCACCCTTAAAGGTGCGTCAACTTACATTAAAGGCGAGCACACCCTTACCCTTATTAATCGGGACGGTCAGTCGTCCGCAGTTCACTTCACGAGCAATCCGGACACAATTGATTCCGTCGATAACATAAATACAGTTCAACCAAGTGATTCCACAGGTCCCGTGTCGCTTCCCGCCGCGACTGATCCTGACAGTGAACAATCAGATAAGGGATAAACGAATAATATTTAAAGTTCAATATTAATATGTGAAGGAGGATACCAATGCAGACCAGTGAGCACGGATTGCAACTGTTAAAGCAATGGGAAGGCTTCAAGCAACAAATGTACAAGGATGCGGCCGGACTGCCGACTATAGGGGTCGGGCATCTACTGAAAAAGGATGAATTGGCGTCCGGCACCATCACAATCCACGGTGTTCCGGTCAAATACGCCAATGGTCTTAGTGATGAGCAGGTGACTGCGCTCCTTGGACAGGACCTTGCACCAGCGGAAAATGCGGTAAACTCCAATGTTAAGGTAGAGCTTAACCAAAACCAGTTTGATGCGCTCGTGGCGTTCACCTTCAACATCGGAACTAATGCGTTTTCTGCCAGCACTCTTCTTAAAATGCTCAACCAGGGGAATAACGGTGCGGTTCCGGACCAGCTCAGGCGCTGGGTCAGGGCAGGCGGAAATGTAATTCAGGGGTTGGTTACTCGAAGGGAAAACGAGATCAAGCTCTGGTTGGGTCAAATTTGAGGAGAGAATTCCGATGCGCGGTTTATTGATTGTGTCGTTGTGCCTCGGGGTCTGGCTCTCTACACCTGTCCTTTGCTCATCCGCCGAGACGCAGGCGACGATGACTGCCGATGCATGCCGCGAACTTGAAAATTCCGATGCTGAAATGATGAGAATCCATCGGCAGATCATTCGCGACCATAAGGATAACAAGAGATTCATCACTGCCTTCAACAAGGCCCAGAGGGCATGGAGCGCATTTCGCGATGCGGATCTGAACGCAATTTACCCCGAATCACCGGAACGTTACGGCAGCGCATACGGGATGTGCCGCTGCACTGTACTAAACGATCTGACCCATGAACGTATTGAAACGCTTAAAAAATGGCTCTCGAAAGGCATGGAGAGTGATGTATGCGCTGGAAGCCTGAATGAATAAAGTCGGTAGACATTATCCGTATTTAAATTACAGTTTATTCTTGAAAGCATTGCGGCAGTAATACGAATTCGACAACGGATCAAAAAGGAGGCAACAATGAAAAGATTATCGTTTGTTCTATTGTTTTTGATTGCGGTAATTAGTGGATGCGCCACCGTTAAACAGGTGGGCCTCTCCTCCGAGGCCCTGCAAAAAAGCGCGTCCGCATATCCATTGGGAATTGTTGAGGGATATGTTTATACGGATAACGATGCGGCGTTTCGCTCCAAGGTGAAGTTGATCGAGGGGGCGCAAAAGTCCATAGATATGATTTATTACATTTTCTCTGACGATCACAGCTCGTCGGTATTGACCAAGGCGCTCCTTGACGCTGCCAGTCGGGGAGTTAGCGTGCGGCTCCTGGTCGATTATGAGACCAATTACAACCATCTCGACCTTTACTCGATGATGGAGAAGGAGGGGAAGGGCAACCTTCATGTCAGGTTATACAACCGTCCAACGGCGAATATCGTCAAGGACGCCGTATTCATGACCATGGGATGCTCCAAGGAAACAGAAGGGGGCCGGCGGGCCGACTGCAGTGCTGAAAAGTTCGCCGCCATCGACAAACTCTTTGCCGATGAGAAGATTGACGGCGTTCCGGTGGCAGGCCGCAATATCTCCAACCTGAACACCGGCAATTCGGGCCTCTATCTTTCCGGCCTCTACTCCAAGAGGGGTGACGTGATTGCATTTGCCGTCCAGAAGGGAGGCGGAGTCGACCTGCAGAAGCTGAAGGAGCAAGGCTCCGCAACCACGCCCCAGGATAAGGGAGAGCTGAAGACAGTCGGGAAAGACTATTTGCAAGCCAGGACCGGTGGGCCTTTCCTGCGTTTGCAGAAGAATACCGAACTGTTCTTCGCTTTTGCCGAGAATGGAGCTGAACTCAATCCATACAAGGAAACCCTTACCTCGACCCTACCTGTTGACCGGAAGTTAAACGCCGAAGAGACAAAGGATTGGGACTATTTTTCCGACTATACCCATCACAAGTTCCTGCTGGTCGACGGTACCTCTTTGCAGATGGGAGGGCGGAACGTGGAGAATTCCTATCATATGGAAAAAGCTACCCCCTTGATAGAAAAGTATATTTTCATGGATACAGACATCTTCGCAACGTTCAGCCAGGGGGGTGATGCCATAGCCCGTTCCTTCGAGGATATCTGGAATTTCACGCCCATGGTTGCCACCCTTGCCGAGGTGCGCCAGCACGCCCCCAATGACTTCGTGGCCAACATCAAATACGCCGATAAGAGCTGTGCATCCAAACAAGGAAAAAGCGAGCGCGAGGCCTGCGTGCAGAAGGAGATGCAGACGAATTTCCAGGATCTGGAAACACGCATGGCGGACTGCCAGCGGACCATGGAGGAGAACGCCAGGATATACATGAGCGAATATGCGCCGACACTCCCGGAACAGCTTGCGCCCGGCTTTGCCCTGGATAAGGGGAGCACCCTTGCCTATCTGGAAAACCTTCCGTTCAACAGGGATCTTCCTGCCGATAAGCGGCTGCGCACATATGGGGCGCTTGCCGGAGAGGAAGCGAAGGATGGTAAGTATATACACGACATCTGGCTGAAGGCCATTCCGGGCGTCTGCGCCGCGGCAACCCCGGAAAACCCGAAGCGGATCATCCTCCACAATGCCTATTTCTTCCCCGCTGCAAACTTCACCCATGAGCTGAGCAGAATGGTGAACGGCGAATACGACTGCTCCAACGTGACCGTTACCGTCCTGACTAATTCCATCGAAACAACCGATCTGAACCCGGTCAATATTGCCGCCCATCACTCAATCAAGGCGTTCACGGAGTTTTACCAGCAGCACAGCGATCCGGCAAAGCGGGCCAAATTCGATTATTACGAATATCTGCCGC
>JBGPID010000094.1:0-9475 GCA_041484725.1 Geobacteraceae bacterium
GCAATTGGGCTCGGCCGATATCACCCATTACGTTAACCGTTTTCGGCGTAAGGACGGCAGCGAATTCATTGCCAATCTGTATCTGAAAACAATACACGATGCAGAGGGTCGGCCGATTTACCTTCAAGGCATTGTAGAGGACATCACCGAGCGCAAACTGGCGGAGACGAAGCTAAAAGAACAACTGTATTTTCTGCAGCAGTTGCTGGATTCCATTCCCATTCCCGTCTATTACAAGGACGTCGACGGATTGTATCTTGGCTGCAATGCGGCGTTCGAGGCATCCATCCGCTTGTCGAGAAAGGACATTGTAGGCAAAACCGTACACGAAGTGGTCCCGAAGGAGCGTGCCGACATGCACCATGAGGCGGATTTGGCGTTGCTTCGCCACCCGGGTATACAGACATATGAAGTCAGTGGCATATACAAAGACGGCAAACAGCATGATGTGATTTTCTACAAGGCGACATTTGTTGACGCGAACGATTGTGTGGCCGGAATTGTCGGCACCCAGATAGACATCACCGAGCGCAAACGGGTCGAGGAAGAGATCCGTAAACTCAACGAAGAGCTGAGAAGGCTTAACGATGAACTGGAAGAGCGGGTGAAGCGGAGAACAGCCGAACTGGAGGAAAAGAACAAGGAACTCAGTCGTATGAACAAATTATTCGTCGGCAGGGAGCTCAGGATGGTGGAGTTGAAGGAGAAGATAAAGGAGTTGGAGAAAGCGGCGAATAAAGTTTAACCGCCGGAGCAATAAAAAGGAGTGAGAATATGGCTGACGTACCGGATAGATGCCTGGATGACCTGACAAGAGCAATAGAAAAACTCGGCGTACACGACCATCTCTGTCTGATCTATGAGACACAGGAAGAACAGTTCGCCGCCGTAATCCCCTACATTAAAATCGGGCTGGAGCGCGGTGAGAAGTGCATTTATGTCGTTGACGACAATACGGCCGCCATGGTCATCAACGGGATGAAGGCGGCGGGCATGGATGTGGATACCGCGGTCGAATCCGGGAGGCTGGCTATTGTAACCAAGCAGGACGCATATCTGAAGCAGGGATACTTCGACCCTGACTGGATGATCAGCTTTCTCAAGCGCGCCACGGACGAGGCAAAGGCCGCCGGTTTTTCCGCGTTATGGATTACCGGCGAGATGACGTGGGTGCTGAGCGGAGATACAGGCACGGAGCGCCTGATGGAATATGAGGCGAAACTGAACTATTTGATCGCCGAAAACGACTTGCTTGCCTTATGCCAGTATAACCGCAACCGTTTTTCGCCGGAGATCATAAAGGGCGTTATTGACACGCATCCTCTCGTAATTTATGGGGGCATGGTGAGCAGGAATTTCTATTACGTCCCGCCTGACGATTTTCTCGGTGAGGAACAGCCTGCCAAAGAGATAGAGAGGCTTCTGACCAATATCAAAAACAGGGAAATGGTGGAGGAGGAACTGCAACGGCATCAGGAGCGCCTCGAAGAACTGGTCAAGGAACTCAGGGACCGCACAAAAGAACTTGAACGAAGAAATTATGAGCTGGAACAGATGAACAAGGCATTCGTCGGCAGGGAGCTCAAGATGGTGGAGCTGAAGGAGAGGATCAGGGAGTTGGAGGGGAGGCTTGGGGAGGGGAAGAAATGACCCGGACGCGCATGATGACCCATCGAGCCTGGTGTATTCCCTCACACCAGAAGTCTTCAGTGAAATCAAGCGTGGGCATATTTGGGGGGCGCCGAACGACTTGCCTGTGTGAAACCGGCCCAGAGGACGAGACATGAGTGAAAAAATGACCGACAGACACCCCGACAGAATTCTGTTTGTGGACGATACCACCGCCAATCTTCAGCTCCTGACGAACCTGTTGAGGGAACAAGGCTATACCGTTCATCCCGCCTCCGACGGCAAACTGGCCCTGGAATTCGTCCGGACGACCCTCCCCGACCTCATCCTTTTGGACATCCGGATGCCGGGGATGGACGGCTATGAGGTCTGCCGCCAGCTCAAGGCGGATGAGAGGACACGCGCCGTCCCCGTCATCTTCATCAGTATCCTGGAGGATCAGGGCGACAAGGTGAAGGGGTTTCGGGAAGGAGCCGTGGACTACATCACCAAGCCGTTCCAGCTGGAAGAGGTGCTGGCCCGAATTCAAACCCACCTGCGGCTGCAGGAGCTGACCGAGCGGCTGGAACAGAAGGTCGCCGAGCGGACCGAGGAGCTTGAGATCGCAAATCAACGGCTTCAGCAGGAAGTAGCCGAGCGCAAGCGGGCGGAGGAAGCGCTTAACCGGCTCAATGAAGAACTTGAGCAAAGGGTCGGAAAACGCACAAGAGAACTTGAACGAAGAAATTGCGAGCTGGAACGGATGAATAAGGCTTTTGTGGGGAGGGAGCTCAGGATGGTGGAGTTGAAGGAGAGAATCAGGGAACTGGAGGAAAGATTGGCATGATAGACATAACCCTCAAACAGCCCTACTGTTACGATCCTGATATGCCCATCCGAGTAACTGAACGAGGTATGCACCGATGATGACGATTCCCGGCTACACCCTGACCGCCCCTGTCTGTGAGACTGGCGACCTGATTCTCTATCAGGCGCTCTTTGCTCATTATTTGTAAAGACTGAAGGTGTATGAGAATAAACCCGTGGATAGACGGAAGGAGCATGTCATGCAATATATTTCATCGAAAAGTATCCTCACTGATCCCTATCGGGCCGGTATCGAGATCGGCGCGATCCTCGCCCCGATCTCTCCCGAAGTCGTACTCCTGTTTGCCTCCATTTCTTACGACCCGGATTTCTCCGATTTTTTCGAGGCGCTGTATGATGCGCTCGGCACCGAATCGGTCATCGTATTTGGCGGGACCGGCGATGGCATCTACGAGACCTCCAGTGCCGAGAACTATGGCGTCAGCGCGCTCGGCATTTCCAGTGGCGGCCGGGTGTCATGGTCAACCGCGATTGAACAGGGGGTACAGGCTGATTCGTTTTCGACGGCCAGAGCGTGTGCCCGTAAAGCGCTTGCATCCTGTCCCGCCGCGACCGGTTTCCGCATGGTGCTGGCGGATGGCGCCAAGGCTGATGGCCATGCCATTGTGGGCGGCATTGCGGCAGAGATTCCGGGGCCCTTTTGGGGCGGTTTGACCGCTGACGACCGCAAGTTCACCAGCAGCAAGGTCTTCCTGAACGGCACGGAATACGAAGATGCGGTAGCCATCCTGACCGGATGTGGCGATCTCGGTTTCGCCTTTAATGCGTCCAGCGGCTGGACACCTTTGGGGTGTGAGGGGGTTGTCGAGGATAATCAGGGGTGCGAGATCCGCACCATCAGCGGCCAGACTGCCCAGGAGTTCATGGCCGGAGCGCTGGGCAAGCCGCTCGGTGAAGCAGACCTTGGGATAGTGCCACTGGCCGCCTATCAGGCCGGCTCGACGGAGCACTTCTTTCTGCGGACAGCTTCGCACCTGCATGCCGATACCGGCGCGGTGACGACCTTCGGCAGTGTCGAAAAGGGGACGGTGGTGCGGGTCTGCAGTGCATCCCGCGAAGATGTCATGAGGGGGGTCGCGGACGCCATGCAGGGTTTGACACTCAACTCCCTCGGTTTCATCCCCTCGGCCGCGATTGTCATCAGCTGCGCCGGGAGGAAATGGCTGCTGGCCGACCGGGGGGAAAAGGAGATCTCTGCCTTATTTGAACATCTGGGGTATACCGTCCCGTTGATCGGTTTTCCCTCCTTCGGCGAGATCAGTCCGTTCCGCCTTGGAGACGGTACATATACAACCGTCAATTTCCATAACGTTACCTTTGTTGTATGCCTGTTGGGGTGATACTATGAATGATCGCCTTTTTTCACTTTGCACACCCTGCCCGGACGGTTTCACGTTCTGCCGCGAATTTCGGGTGCGGGATTTCCGCAGGGCTCCCTTTGCCCTCCATGCCTCCTCAGCAGGGGCGGGCCGGGAGTTTCTGGGCCATCATCTGTCACGGCTGGCCGGTGTCATCCTGATTCCAGGCGATCATTATTCTTTTGAAGAAGTGGCGCCCCTTGTTTCACAGATCATCTTCCCCCCCTCAATACTTCCCTGTTTTGCGGACTTTGCCGCCCATCAACTGGCACAGCTTGACAGGTATATCGACAGCGAAGAGCGTCTCTCCTTCCTGACCCTGGAGAATAAGAGATTCGAACTCAACAATCAGCGGGTCTCAGAGGAGTTCAGCCGGTTTCGGGAGAGCCTTTTGCGCGAAATTGAAGAACGGCGGGCGACCGAAACGGCACTGCGGGAGAGCGAGGAGCGCTTTCGTGCGCTGGTGGAAACCAGTTCGGACTGGATCTGGGAGGTGAATGAACAAGGAGTTTACACTTACTCCAGTCCGAAAATAATCGATCTGCTGGGTTACTCTCCCGCGGAGCTGCTCGGCAAAACTCCTTTCGATCTGATGCCGGAGGAAGAAGCGGCTCGCGTGTCCCGGCAATTCGCGGAACTCATGAAATCCCACCTGCCGATCGTCGCTTTGGAGAATACGAACCTGCACAAAGACGGCAGCCTCGCGGTGCTGGAAACCGGGGGAGTTCCCATTATTGATCATGCCGGTGTTTTTCGCGGCTACCGCGGGATCGACCGCGACATCACCGAGCGCAAGCGGGCTGAAGATGCTCTGTCCGAGCGGGTGATGCTGGCGGAGCTGTCCGCGGATATCGGATACTCACTGACAATGCAGGGTGATCTTCAGAGCATACTGAACAAATGTGCCGAGGCCCTGGTCCAGCGCCTAGACGTGGCATTTGCACGGATCTGGACTTTCAAAGCCGCTGAGAATGTCCTGGAGTTGCAGGCCAGCGCAGGAATGTACACGGCTATTGACGGTTCCCACAGCCGGGTGCCGCTCGGTGGATTGAAGGTTGGACTGATCGCCCAGGAGCGCAAGCCTCACGTTACCAATGCCGTTATAGGAGACCCCCGTGTCCACGATCAGGAATGGGCGAAACGGGAGGGGATGGTGGCATTTGCCGGTCACCCTCTCACCGTTGAAGAGAGACTTGTCGGCGTCATGGCGATGTTCTCCCGTAACCCGCTCACCGATGTAACTATCAAGGCGCTGGCCTCGGTTTCCAATGAAATCGCTATCGGTATCGAGCGCAAGCAGGCGGAGGATGCGTTGCGCAGGCACACCGAAGAGCTGGATCAGTGCGTAAAGGAGCGGACCGCCGAGCTGGAGGCGAAAAACGCGGAACTGACCCGGTTGAACAAGATCTTCGTCGGCCGGGAGCTCAGGATGGTGGAGCTGAAGGAGCGGATAAAGGAACTGGAGAAATATTCGACAGGAAAGGAGCAGCGCTTAAAGTGATGAACGCCCCTTTACTCATCGTCTCCATCCTGGCGCTTTCGATCATCATCCAGGCCGCTGCCGCGATCATGGCTTTCAGGCTGATCAACATCACGGGCAGACGGCTGGCGTGGATTCTCATCGCTGTGGCGTTGATGCTCATGGCGGTGCGCCGTGTGGTGCCGCTCTTCCGCCTGATCATGGGAGACGTATCACTTCCGCCGGACCCGTTGAACGAGATCATCGGTCTTGCGTTGTCGGCTGCCATGGCCGTCGGCATTGCGCGCATAGCCCCGTTCTTCATGGAGCGTAAGCGGGCCGAGGAAGCATCCATCCAATCCATCTCGCTTCTCAAGGCCACACTTGAATCAACGGCTGACGGCATACTCGTGGTTGACAGAGCCGGAAGGATCATCGACTTCAATGAAAGGTTCCTTGAATTGTGGCATATCCCCGGGAATGTGATCGTTGCGCAGGACGATGACATGGCTCTGGCCTATGTCCTGGATCAATTGAAAAATCCCGACGAGTTTATCGCAAAGGTGAGAGAACTGTACGGTCAACCGGAGGAAGAGAGTCTTGATGTTCTTTACTTCAAGGACGGTCGTGTCTTTGAGAGGTACTCTCGTCCCCAGCGCGTCGGCAATCAGGTCAATGGGCGGGTATGGAGTTTTCGCGACATCACCGAGCGCAAGCAGGCAGAAGCAGAAATCCGCAAGCTCAATCAGGAACTCGAACAGCGGGTCACCGAGCGCACCGCTCAACTGGAAGCAGTGAACAAAGAGCTTGAGGCCTTTGCGTATTCCGTCTCCCATGACCTGCGCGCGCCGTTGCGGGGGATCGATGGATTCAGTCAGATTCTCCTTGAAGAGTATCAGGACAGGATCGATGAACAGGGGAAGGATTATCTGCAGCGTGTACGTTCCGCGGCGCAGCGCATGGCGCAGCTCATCGATGATATGTTGAATCTCTCACGCGTGAGCCGCGGCGAAATAAATATTCAGCAGGTGAACCTGAGCGCAATGGCGCGGGAGATTGCCGATGATCTTCACGGAACTCAACCTGAACGTCAAGTCGAGTTCATTATTCAGGAAGGAATTGAAGTGCGGGGAGATGGTCGGCTCTTGCGCATCGTGTTGGGAAATCTCATTGGGAATGCATGGAAGTTTACTTCGAATCATCCGACAGCACGCATAGAGTTCGGCATGCAGCAACAAAAAGAGCCGCCGGTCTATTTCGTTCGCGATGACGGCGCAGGGTTCGATATGAAGTATGCGCAAAAACTCTTTGGCGCATTTCAACGCCTTCACGCAACAGCTGAATTTCCGGGAACCGGTGTCGGGCTGGCAACGGCGCAACGGATTATTCATCGGCATGGTGGTGACGTGTGGGCGGAAGGAGACGTTGAAAAAGGCGCCACATTCTACTTTACAATTCCTGTAACTACAGAGGCGTTAAGGCTGAAGACTGAAGGCTAAACTTTGTAAGAGACAAAAGAAAAGGTTTGATCCGAATTTAATCCGAACTTATCAGATTTGATCCGCGTGCCAATAGGTTTAAGGAGGTTTCATCCTTCAGTCTATCAACCTGAAGTTACCAATTCCATAAGGAGGATCGTCATGGTAGGTAAAACTATTTTACTGGTGGAAGATAATCCCGACGATGTCGAGTTAACGCTTCATGCATTAAAAAAGAACAACATTAAAAATGACGTCAAGGTGGTCTACGACGGCGCCGAGGCATTGGATTTTCTTTTCGGCACGGGAGAATATTCCGGCCGCGATCTCACTGCAATGCCGGCAGTGATTTTGCTCGATCTTCAACTTCCCAAGGTTGGCGGGCTTGAAGTACTGCGGCAGATCCGCGCCGACGAACGGACAAGACTTCTTCCGGTGGTTATCCTCACCTCATCGAAACAAGAACAAGACCTTGTGACCGGGTATAGTCTGGGAGCGAACAGTTACGTGCGCAAGCCGGTCGACTTCAATCAATTCGCCGAGGCGGTCAGACATCTCGGATTGTACTGGTTGCTGCTGAACGAAGCGCCTCCAATCAAGGGACAATAAAACATGAAAACGGTACTGCGAATATTGATCATTGAAGACTCGGAAGATGATGCCCTTCTGGTGCTGAATCATATCAAGAAAGGCGGCTACGACATCGAGTATGAGCGTGTCGAGAGTGCCGAAACCATGAAAGCGGCGCTCAAGGAAAAAGCGTGGGACATCGTCCTTTCCGACTACAAAATGCCGCGCTTCAATGGTTTGGAAGCGTTAACACTCTTACAGGAATTCGGCATTGATATACCGTTTATTGTTATCTCGGGTGCGATCTCTGAGGATGTTGCTGTTGTAACGATGAAAGCCGGCGCTCAAGATTACATGATGAAGGATAATTTACAGCGCTTGCTTCCGGCGATTGAACGAGAATTGCATGAATCGAAAAGTAGAGCAGAACGAAAACTGCTTGAACAAAAGGTTGAGCAGGATCGTCTGACCAATCTCCGGTTCTTTGAAAGCCTGGATCGGGTCAATCTGGCGATACAGGGGACGAATGACATCGAGCAGATGATGAGCGATGTCCTCGACGCTGTGCTCTCGATCTTCGACTGCGACCGGGCGTTTCTGATGTACCCATGCGATCCCGAGGCAACCACGTGGCGAGTGCCCATGGAGCGTAACAGACCGGAATATCCAGGAGTTCTCGCCTTGGGGCTGGTTATGCCCATGACTGATGATATCGCGGCGACTCTTCGCATCCTGCTGGACTCTGCCGGTCCCGTGCAATTCGGTCCGGGAACCGAACATTCGCTGCCTGCGGATGTATCGGAACGTTTCGGCTTCAAGTCCTTCATGTCGATTGCCCTTCGTCCAAAGTTGGGTAAACCGTGGCAATTCGGGATTCATCACTGTTCTTGCCCGCGCATCTGGACTCCGGATGAAGAAAAGTTTCTTCAAGAGATCGGCAGGCGGCTGTCCGACGGTTTGACCAGCCTGCTTGCGTATCGCGACCTGCAAGAAAACGAGCGGAAGCTGCGGTATGCCCTCCAGGTCGGACATATCGGGGCATTCGCGGTGGATATCGAGAGCGGTCGCGGAACGTTCACACCGGAGTTGGCCGAGTTCTGGGGCATGCCCGGCGACTTCACCGGCGATTTTCTTTCCTTTTGCTGGGAACATCTGCATCCCGAGGAGTTGCCGGGGACAAAAGAGGCCTTTGCCCGGATGGTGCAGAGCCGCAAAGAGGGCGAGATGGAGTTCCGTATCATCAGGCCGGACGGCGAATTGCGGTGGTTGCACTGGCGGGGGCAGGTGATCCAGGATGCCGCCGGAGGACCCTTGCGGGCTGTCGGGGTCAATATTGACATCACCGAACGCAAGCGGGCCGAGGAGGCGCTTCGCCAGCTCAACGAATCCCTCGAACAGCGGGTGAATGAGCGGACCGCCGAGCTTGAGGCCAAGAATGCGGAACTTGCGCGGATGAACCGGCTCTTCGTCGGCAGGGAACTGAGGATGGTGGAGCTGAAGAAGAGGATAAAGGAGTTGGAGGAAAGAGTGGCTTGAACGACGCAGAGCTCTGCGGCTGCCGGCGCAGGCTCACTGTTCAAGGTTCTGTTTCGATGGCCGAGACACACGGTCTAATTTGGGTGGAGATGCGCAACAGCGAATATCCAGCGTGCCAGCACATGGAGCGTAAGCTGCGCCGCTTTTTGCGGCATTCTCTACAACCTCGAAGCAAAAGGAGCAAGCAAAGCGCCAATGAAACCGGAAGAAATTTACAAGGATCCTGCGTTTCCCGTAATGGCCATGGACATCCTGGGCAATGTGCTCAGCCGTGCGGATAACCCCGGTGACCTGGGAACCTATCTGACAGAAGAGGTTCGGGACTTGACCGGCGCGCGCTGCGTGCTGCTCATCCAATGTCCGGGCACCCCAACCGCGACAGCGCACCGCGTTGTCAGCGTGAATCCGTTGCGCCGGCGTGAATGGGCCGAATCGCCGGCTGTAAACCTTTTATACGAGGTCGTCCACCGCGTGCCGTCGGCGCAACTCTGGCGCGGGGAAGAACCTTTGGAGGCTGCCGGGCTCCTGCGACAGGAGGGATTTGAGTTGTCGATGGTTTTCCCGCTGCATGCGGGAGA
>JBGPID010000095.1:0-9428 GCA_041484725.1 Geobacteraceae bacterium
CTTCAACCCGGACGACAGGTCTGTGCAGATCCACTCCTGCCACAGCCCCATGCGGGAAGTCGAGGTCCTGTATGACAACCTCCTCGCCCTCCTGGAGCGGCTGGAAGGATTAACGCCGCGTGACATCGTGGTGATGACCCCTGAAATAGAGAGCTACGCCCCTTACATCTCGACGGTCTTCGAGGGGCGCCAGGACCATGTACGCAAAATCCCATTTTCCATCGCCGACCGGACTCTCACGAGCGAGGGGGAGATCGCTGCGGTGGTCCTGAAGCTGATCAATCTCCCCGGCAGCCGCCTCACCGTCCCTCAGCTGTTCGACATACTTGAGGCGACCCCGGTCAGCAGACGTTTCGACCTGGAGGATGATGAGCTCGAAACCATCCGCAACTGGCTGGTGCAGACGCGGGTCCGCTGGGGGATGGACGAGCGGGACAGGGAACGTCTCGGGCTCCCCGGCTACCGTGACAATTCCTGGCAGGCGGGTCTCGACCGGCTCCTCCTCGGCTATGCCATGCCCGACGATGGGGGAAGCCTGTTCAACGGCAAGCTTCCCTACGATGAGATGGAAGGGTCGAGCCCCCGGACCCTCGGCAAGCTCGTGGAGTTCATCTGCAGAATCGCGGAGTTCGCCGGGAAAATGGCCAGGCCGCGGACGCTGGGCGAGTGGCGGGATGAGTTGAGAATGATGCTGGGGGAGTTCATCGCCGCGGACGATGACTCGGCCCGCGAACTTTCGGCCATTGCCGGCGTGGTGGAGGAGATTGGAGAACTGGAGGGTCAGGCCGGCTTCACCGAGCGGGTGGAACTCGGCGTCCTCCGCTCGTGGCTCTCCGCGCGTCTCGCCCAGGAGGAGAAGGGACTCGGTTTCATGACCGGCGGGGTAACCTTCTGTGCCATGCTCCCCATGCGGAGCATTCCTTTCCGGGTAGTCGCCCTCATTGGGATGAACGATGGCGCCTTCCCCCGGCAAAGCCGCCCACCCGGCTTCGACCTGATCGCCCGTAACCCCCGGCGCGGAGACCGCTCCCTGCGCGACGAGGACCGCTACCTGTTCCTGGAGTCCATCCTTTCGGCGCGCGATTCTCTTTACTTGAGCTACGTCGGGCAAAGCATCAGGGACAACAGCGAGATCCCTCCATCGGTCCTGGTAAGCGAGTTCCTCGATGCCATTGACAGGGGGTTCACGGCTGGGGAGGGGGGAAAAATCGCTGACCTTCTCGTCACGCGACACCGCCTCCAGGCATTCAGCAGGGAGTACTTCGACGGCGGCTCAACGCTCTTCAGCTACTCTCAGGAGAATTGCGCCGCGCTTCTCGACAAGCGCAAAAACCCCTGGGAACCGGCGGAATTTCTTGTTACGGAGATCGCTCCCCCGTCGGCCGAATGGCGGGATGTCCCCCTGCCGAAACTTCTTCGTTTCTTTGACAATCCTGCCAGGTTTCTCCTGGAAAACAGGCTCGGGATCCGCCTTGAGGATATTGCCACTCCCCTGGAGGAGAGGGAGCCCTTTAGCGTCGAGGGTCTCGACTCCTATGGCATGAAGCAGGAAATCCTGGAGATCTGTCTGAATGGCGGGGACGTGCAGGGTTTCCTCCCCGTTGCCCGCTGCCGGGGAGTCCTTCCGCCGGCCCGGCATGGTGAGGCGCTGTTCGCGGCTGCCGCTAAGGAAGTCAGCGCCTTTGCCGGCAACCTGCGGGAGAAAATCGGTGATAGCGGGCCTCTGGCGCCCGTCGATATCGAACTCGAACTGGGAGTGTTCAGGTTGACCGGACGGCTGGACCGCATCTGGCCTGACCGGATGATCCGTTACCGCTGCGCGCGAATCAAGGCAAAGGACCGGATGCGGAGCTGGATCGAGCACCTTCTCCTCAACGCGGCCCGGGCAGACGGTTATCCCCGGGAAACCCTGCTGTTCATGGCCGACGGCACCAAGACTTTCAGCCCAGTGGACAACGCGGCCGGCATCCTGCAGACCATCCTTGCCCTTTACTGGGAGGGGCTCATGAAGCCACTCCGGTTTTTTCCGGCGTCGGCAATGGCCTATGCCCATAAACAGGAATGGGACCTGGAACGGGCGCGGAAAAGATGGGCGGAGGGGTATAACTTCCCCGGCGAAGGGGAGGACCCGTACTACCGGCTCTGTTTCGGCCAGATTGACCCGTTCAACGCAGAATTCGAGCGGGTGGCCCGCACACTGCTCGAACCTCTGCTCCAGCACCAGGTTTAGGCGCTTACGATTTAAGTCGTTACAATATGTGGGCAAAAAGTTCTGCAAAACCGGCCTCACGCGGAGTCGCGGAGAACGCGGAGTAAACCAGCATTAAAAACTTAAAGCTTTAAGGTTAAACCATAATTCTTTTGTTTTTGACTTTCTCCGCGTTCTCCGCGTCTCTGCGTGAAACTTACTTTTGGTCCCGGCTTGGCCGGGTTAGGGATATGAAATGAAAGAACTGGACCACCTGCGCGTCGAACTTTCCGGGAGAAACCTGATCGAGGCCAGCGCCGGCACGGGGAAGACCTATGCCATCGCCTGCCTCTACCTGCGCCTGCTCATAGAGAAGGAGCTCACCCCGGAACAGATCCTGGTGGTGACATACACAGAGGCGGCAACCGAGGAACTGCGCGGGAGAATTCGCAACCGGATCCGGGAGGCGCTTGAGATCTTTGCCGGCGGTGATACAACAGACCCCTTTCTCACCGGTCTCGCTGCGAACGTCAACGGCAAAGGCCCCGCCCGGGCGAAGTCCCGGGAAATGCTCGACGGCGCGCTCAAGTCATTCGACACCGCCTCGATCTTCACCATCCACGGCTTCTGCCTGCGTGCTCTCCAGGACAACGCCTTCGAGAGCGGCTCCCTCTATGACACCGAACTCGTCACCGATCAGACCGTATTGCTGCAGGAGATCGTTGACGACTTCTGGCGTATGCGATTCTTCGCCGAGCCGGCACCGCTGCTCGGTTATGCCCTGCGTAACGGCTACTCCCCCGCATATTTCATCGGTTTCCTCAAGGGGATGCTTTCCAACCCGAAGCTGGTGGTGATGCCTCAATTCAGCGCGGCCGAGATCGCGGCCATCGAAAAAGAATGCTGTGATGCCTATGCAAGGGTGCGGGAGGGGTGGCTGGAAAATAAACAGGAGATCGTGGAGACCATCCGCAACGACAAGGTCCTCGGCAGGGCCGCCGACAGCTACCGGGCCGACCTTCTCCCCGAGCTTTTCGCAGCGATGGACTCTTTCGTCGCCGCTGGCAATGCCTTCGATCTTTTTCCCGATTTCGGCAAATTCAGTACCTCCGGAATCGCCAGAGGAAAGAAGCAGAAAGGGAGTGCGCCGGTTCACCCGATCTTCGACCTGTGCGAGGAGCTGCATTTAAGTGTGGAGAAGCGTTTCCTCGCCCTGCGCTGGGAACTCGTCGCGTTCGGCCTGGAGCGCCTCCCGGCCCGGAAGCGGGAGGCCAACATCCGCTTCTTCGATGACCTCCTCAATGACCTCTACACCGTACTGTGCGGGGAGAACGGCGGCGTCTTCGCCGCGAGCCTCAGGGGAAAGTACCGGGCCGCCCTCATCGACGAATTCCAGGATACCGACCCGGTCCAGTACGACATCTTCCGGCGGATCTATACGGACCCCGAGTTTCCCCTGTTTCTCATCGGTGATCCTAAACAGGCAATCTACAGCTTCCGGGGGGCGGACATCTTTGCCTACCTGGAAGCCGCGGCGGACGTGGAAGAGGAGAAGCGCTTCACCCTGACGGGGAACTGGCGTTCAACTCCCCGCCTCCTTGCGGCCTTCAACACGGTTTTCACCAACGAGGCAAGGCCTTTCGTGTTCGCTGATATCACCTACCATCCGGTCAAATCGGGAAAGGTTGAGGGGGGAGATGAACTCATCCTAGGCGGAGGGGACGGCGCTCCCCTGCAGGTCTGCTACATGCCGCCTGACGATAAGGGTGGAGCGATCAATGTAGGTCAAGCGAACGATGCCGTCCCTGCAGCCGTTGCCGCGGAAATTGCCCGGCTCCTCCAGGAGGGTGTGGACGGGAAGGCCCGTATCGATGATCGTCCCCTTCTCCCCGAGGACATCGCGGTAATAGTGCGCAGCCACAGGCAGGCCGGTTACATCCAGGATGCCTTGAAAAGAGTCGGCATCCCCAGTGTCATGCGGAGCGACATGAGCATTTTCGTGTCCGGCGAGGCACGCGAACTTTGCACCCTTCTTGCTGCCCTTGCGGACCCGGGGAACGAGCCGAAGGTTCGGGCGGCCCTGGTGACCGACATTCTCGGCAGGTCTGGAAACGATATCGCCCTCCTCCTTGAGGATGAGGAGGCCTGGGAGGAATGCCTGGAGCGGTTCCGCAGCTATCATCAGATCTGGCTTGAGCATGGTTTCATGGTCATGTCCCAGTCCTTCCTCGCCAGAGAGGAGGTGCGGGGACGGTTACTGCGGCGCTCCGACGGCGAGCGCCGGCTTACCAACCTGCTCCACTGCTTCGAGGTCATTCACCACGCTTCCCACGAGCGGGGAGTCGGCATCGAGGGGCTGCTCACCTGGTTCGGTGAGCGGGTAAGTTGTAGGGAGGCGGCCGATGAATACCAGATCCGCCTGGAAACCGATGAGAGACTGGTGAAGATTGTTACGGTCCACGTCAGCAAGGGACTTGAGTACCCGGTCGTCTTCTGCCCCTTCATGTGGGGCGGGATCAGGGGAAGCGACGAGGTGGTAACCTTCCACCACAGCTTCAACATGGTGAAGGACTTCGGTTCTTCAGATTACGAACGGCACCGGATCGTGGCTCAGAAGGAAACCCTGGCCGAAAGCCTCCGCCTGCTCTATGTAGCCCTCACCAGGGCAAAGTTCAGGTGCTACCTGTTCGCGGGGAAGATTGCCGACAGGACCGGCAGGAACAGGCCCGAGACATCACCCCTCGCCTACCTTTTTCACGCCTCCGCGGGGGTAAGGCACGCGGATGACCTGGTCACCAGCCTGGCTGGCGCAGTGGCGGGGCTTCCCATACAAGAGATGGAAGAGCAGTTGCGCGCCCTGGCGGCAAATGGAAAGGGGGCTATTTCCGTCACGCAGATGAGCGAAGCAGGTGATGCCACCCCCTATGTTGCGCCTCGGGATGAAGGAAAACTCCTTGCCTGCCGCATTTTTTCCGGGGCTGTCGAGAGCGACTGGCGCGTGGCGAGCTTCACCTCGTTCGCTGCGCATGAGGCCGGGGCAACAGAGCTGCCTGACCGGGATGAAACCGGCACAGCAGATGCCATCTCTTCTCCTGCAGTCGGCGAGGTGTCCCAGGGGATGAGCATCTTCACCTTCCCGCGGGGGGCTCAGCCGGGGATATTCCTCCATGAGATATTCGAGGGGCTCGACTTTGCCGGGAGTTCCCCTGCCGCGGTCAGCGCCCTGGTGGGAAAAGGGCTCGAAAAATACGGCTACGACAGGGAGTGGCAGCCCCATGTAAGTTCCATGGTCAACAACGTCATCACCGTCCAGCTGGCCGCGCCGGAGGGGACCTTCTCACTCTCCGACCTGAAACCTGGAAGCTGGATCACCGAACTGGAGTTCTTCTTTCCCCTCAGTTTCATCACCTCGGAGCTGCTGGGGAACTGTTTCCGGAAATGGGGTGGCGGCTGCGTGGCGGCTGACCTTCTCCAGTTGAGCGCTGCCCTGAAATTCCGGCCGGTTCGGGGGATGGTACGTGGCTTCATGGACATGGTTTTCGAGCATGGCGGCAGGTACTACCTGGTGGACTGGAAGTCGAACCATCTTGGATACCGGGTGGAGGAGTACGGCCGGGAAGCCCTCAAGGCGCCTATGGAGCGACAACTCTACCCGCTCCAGTATCTCCTCTATACGGTGGCCCTCAACAGGTACCTCTCCCTGCGCGTTAAAAACTACGACTACTCGACCCATTTCGGCGGCGTGCTCTATTTTTTCATTCGCGGGGTTAACAGGGAGAGGGGTGAAGGGTATGGCATTTTCCGCGATACCCCACCCGTCGAGATGATCAACGAATTGAGCAGTTGCCTTATCTCAACTTAGCACATTACTAAAGGCTATGGTGGCAAGAGGGGTGCGGGGGGCTCTCCCGGAGAAAAGAGTATGCAATCTTGAGGTGGCGGTGTTCGAGCAAAAACCGCAGGTATCTATGGCAATCCTCGAATCGAGCGTATGGCGTTGGTGCTGGCTATTTTCTCCGGGAGAGTCCCCCGCCCCCCTCCCGGAAGCTCCAGTGGTAGAGAATTTTTGAGTTCGGCGGATAGGCGGTTATGATGGAATATGAACTGAGCGCAATCGACCGGCATTTTGCCAACTTCATCTGCCGGGAAGCAGGCAATGCGCCCCCCTGGCTGGAACTTGCTGTCTCCCTGGCGAGTAACGCTGTGGAGAACGGCAATATCTGCCTTAACCTGGCAGATATTGCCGGCAAGACAATCCAGGTCGGCGGGGAAGATGTCGCTCTCCCCTCCCTTGAAGAACTGAAAGACGCTCTGCAACGTACTCAGGTCGTCGGCCTCCCCGGAGATTTCCGGCCGCTTCTTCTCGACGGTTACGGCCGGCTCTACCTCTACCGTTACTGGAAGTACGAGCAGGAGCTGGCGAGGGTCATCCTGGAGAAAGCGTCATTCTCCTCTGGCAACATCGACGAGACGCTCCTTGCGGCGGGGCTCGGCAGGCTCTTCCCAGGTAACGGCGGGGACGGGACTGACTGGCAGAAGGTGGCAGCGGTGGCGGCGGTGGCTAAACGCTTCTGCGTCATATCGGGCGGGCCGGGGACCGGCAAGACTTCTACTGTCGTGAAGATCATCGCGCTCCTTCTTGAACAGGCGAAGGAGAAAGGGATGCGGATTGCGCTAGCCGCTCCCACGGGGAAGTCGGCAGCCCGGCTCAATGAGTCGATCCGTCTCATGAAGGAGAAGCTTGAGTGCGCACCGGCCGTCAGGGAACTGATCCCGGACGAGGTCTCGACCATCCACCGGCTGCTCGGCTCAAAAGGGAGCCCGGTGAGGTTCCGCTATTCGGGCGACAACCCCTTGCCGTTCGACGCGGTCATTATCGACGAGGCCTCCATGGTCGCACTTCCCCTGATGGCCAAACTTGTCGTTGCCCTCAGGCATGATGCACGGCTTATCCTTCTCGGGGATAGAGACCAGCTTGCCTCAGTCGAGGCGGGAGCGGTCCTCGGCGATATCTGTGGCTGGGGGAGGAACGAACCGTTCTCAGCGGAATTCGCCGATCTTGTCGCCCGGGTAGCGGGCGAGCGAATACCGGTGGAACCGTCCGCCGGCTCGCTCCCCTCCCTCACCGACTCCCTGGTGGTCCTGAAACGGAACTACCGGTTCGGGGCAGAAAGCGGTATCGGCGCGGTGGGGAGAGCGGTCAACGCCGGAGACGGAGAGGGTGCAATTGCGCTGCTTGAGGGGGAGAGTTGCCGCGGTATGGCCTGGCGCAACGTGCCGAAGCCCGATGGACTGAGGCGAGCTCTTTCCGGGACGGTCGTCGCCGGGTACGGGCCCTACCTTGCAGCCGGATCACCTGCCGAGGCACTGGAACGCCTTGATGCATTCCGCGTCCTCTGCGCGCTGCGCCAGGGGCCCTACGGAGTTGCCGGCATCAATGCAATCGTGGAGGATATCCTTGCCGAAAAGGGCCTGATCGACCTGCACAGCCGCTGGTACCGGGGGCGCCCGGTGATGATCACGGTCAACGACTATAACCTGAAGCTTTTCAACGGCGATGTGGGTATCGTCTTTCCCGATCCGGAGACCGGGGATGCCCCCCGCGTCTTCTTCTCGGCCTCGGGTGGCGGGGTGCGAAAAATTTCCCCGGTGCGTCTCCCCCTCCATGAGACGGTCTATGCAATGACGATCCACAAGAGCCAGGGTTCAGAGTTCGACCGCATTCTCATGCTTCTCCCGGGCCATGACTCCGAACTCTTGACACGTGAGTTGATTTATACCGGCATAACGCGGGCGAAGAATGAAGTTGAAATCTGGAGTGACGAGGACGTATTCATAACAGCAGTTTCTCGGAGAATAGACCGGAAATCCGGACTTAGAGAAGCGCTGTGGTAAATGGAAAAGCAAAAATACATCTTTCTGGGATAGGATGAAGGCGCTGATCGTTGAGAATTTCCGCTTTCGGCGGGCCTGCGAAGTCTGCGCGGAATTATGGCGCTCTGCCTCGAAATAAACTGGCAATGCTCGCTGTCGGAACTTCAGGAATCATGAAGATTTGCGGTTCGAACGGTCTCCCGGGCAGTTTCGATCTCATCGACAAGGCTCGCGTAGCCCTCCGCGTATACCTGGTCGTTGCCTGACAGGCCGGATCGATTCAGATCTTTCAAGGCCCTGATTTTGTACATACGGGCAAAGTCGTCGCCAATATTATGCGTGGCTACGAGAAAGGAACAGAGTTTCGCGAGCGCATCAACACGTCCCTTCAGATAGGTAATTTCTTCTTCCGCTGTCATGTTATCTCCTTTTTATCTGGCGCTATCTGTTCATAAGTTTGTTCCCCCGCCTGAAATTCCGGTGTCACACGGCGTATGCGCTCATCGAAAAGAGGGGATGTTAAGTTTGCGTGGATAATACGGGCTTTTTGAAAGGATTTCAATGGAGAATGCGACCGGCCTTGATTGGCGTGGGAATACCTTTCAGTATGCAACGCATGTTCTGAGGCAGGATGCGAGATGGCCTTCGGTGTCGAAGAAGCTCAGGCGAATTTTTACTCCGCCTCGTCCCCCGCCGTGAGGGTGGTCCCCTTGCAGCATGGAGCGGGATACTTTGCAGACAATTCCATCCGTCGGCAGGTCCCGGCAGACGGGAGCCAACACTATCGCGGCAGGAGAGTTAGGTGATGCCCGCCTGGATCGCCAGGTTATTCAAAATATTCCATGATGACCGGGAGTCACCCCGAAATCCGGTGCCGTTTCCGGTTTCCATCAAAGCCATGATAATTCCCCATCTCGGCCTGCGCTTCCAGGGAGCCCAGTTTTGCCGCCAGAGCCAGCACTTCCAGCGCAATGTTAAAACGACCGTCACGGACATAAAGGCGGCCCAGGCTTGCCAGATTGGCGGCGCACATGGATGACAATGCCTCTGTATTTTCCCGGTATTCTTTCAAGGTAATCCCTCCATTTGTTCAGCCCTTTTCCCGTGCGTATGGCGATTGTTTCCGGCCCGCATTGCTGATGGTAACAACGGGGCTGTTTCATATATCGGCATTGTCCGGGTTCAACTTGAGGCTGGTACGAAATGTTTTCAGTGCAATTTGATTGCCAAAATGAATTGGCGTCTAACCATTGGAATTAATTGAATTAGCCAGGATGGGCAGGAATTCTGTCAAATCTTTGACTTTGCGCCGGAAAAGCATTAGATACGGATGACTACAGAGAGGAGGGATATATGGTGGAACTCC
>JBGPID010000096.1:0-9330 GCA_041484725.1 Geobacteraceae bacterium
CATTGCTGAATTCGAGCCTGTATCCGGAAGGATCGGTGGCTGGCGGACCGGGGACCATATAGGAAAGCGCCGGGGAATCCCCCCCTGCTATCTTTTGCAGGGTTGTTTTTCTCCCTGTTTGCAGGAATATCGCGTCGGCTCCCAGAGAATGGCAGCTTTTCCAGAAGTGTCTGCAGATCTCCTCCGTGCCTTTACCGATATAATGAACTACCAGTTCTGTCCGGCCATCATCCCCAACCGCCACATCTATCTGCGGTATCTTCTCCGCATCCGGAAAAGCTGCCAGCACGCTACGCAGTGAACTGATTAGCCGGTTTATCTGCGGATGGACAACAACGCATTTACCGGGAATGTTGACAACACGGTGAGAGCCTGCGCGATAAAAACCGATCTGCGGTTCGTTACCGGGACAACGCACCTTGAGCTGTATCCGGGAACGGTAGCCGAAGTGTTCAGACGCGGGAGCTATCGCCTCTATTCGATCACGCTCCACCCGTCCGGACCGACAAAGGAACCCGGCAAAGATTTCCTCCTTTTCAGCAAGCTGGTCACTGTATGAAAGATGCTGCAAGTGACACCCGCCACAGATGCCAAATACCGGACAGGGAGGAGTTATGCGCCGCTCTGAAGGTTCGAGAAGTTCAACCAGCTCGCCTTCGAGATATGCCCTCTTTTCCTTTGTAACCCTTATTTTTGCCCTATCGCCGGGGGCCGTGAAGGGCACAAAACAGGCCTTCCCGTCCAGATGGCCGAACCCGGCGCCGCCAAAGGCCATTTTTTCTATTTTAAGAACAGCTTCACTCATCAGTCTGTATATGCCTGGCGTTTTTTTTGCCTGGAACCGGAAAATTCAGCAAGAACCAGTTTCCTGGGGAAGATGGGAGATGCCAGATAGGCGAGAGAATGATTGGCAAAATTTTCAATCACTCTCACCAGACTCCGGTCGAGCTCTGCCGAAGGTACCCCCATGAGTTCCACGTTGTGTCTGAAAACTGCCGAGTCACCCAAAGAGGTTCTGGCCTCTGCATACTCGGCACGATCAGCAAAATATTCCTCCAGCACCTTGACGTTACAAACGATTTCCACCCTTACCCGGTGATAGTCACCAAAGTAACGATGATTATGATTATAGATAGAGAGTGTCAAACCATTTTCAAGGGGGATCTCCCTGACAAGCTTCATCAAATCGGCTGACTCCTTTCCCAGCATTTGTGTATTGCTTTAAAATTATGGTTTTTTTACTTTATTGTAAAGGCTTTTCTTGGGTTTGGCTTTATGTGCGGATTCGGGCGAGAAATTGTGAGATGATTTCTTCTAGTGGCGAGCCTTCTTCTTCCTCTATGTCATAAAAAACCCGTTTCACCGGTTTTGTGAGGGTCATGATGCGGCTGATATCTATCGGTGTCGCGGAAAGGATCATATCACAGGGGGTGGATTCTATCGACAGCCTGAGTTCCCTTACCTGTTCGGGACCGTACCCCATGGCGGGTAATACGGGACCGATATGGGGATAGCTCCTGAAAACCGCGGCGATCGAACCAACTGCATAGGGACGGGGATCAACGACATTGCCCGCATGGAATTCCATTGCCGCTGCGAGCCCTGCCCCACCTGCCATCCTGCCGTGGGTGATGGTCGGCCCATCCTCAATAACCAGAACACTCTTGCCGGCAATCTCCGCCGCTCCATTTACCTTTATTCTGGATCCGGTCCTTATAATCTGAGCGGCCGGGTTGATCGACCTGACTGTTTCTTCGAGGTCATGGACTTTTTCTATCGCCGCGGCATTGATCTTATTGATTACGACAACGTCTCCCCGCCGCAGATTGACCTCTCCGGGGAAATAGGACGTTTCATCGCCGGGACGCAGGGGGTCCGTTATGGTTATTGCAAGATCAGGGCGAAAGAACGGGAAGTCGTTATTCCCTCCGTCCCAGATGATGACATCCCCTTCCCTTTCCGCGGCCCTGAGAATCCTCTGGTAATCTATGCCGGCAAAGACTACGGACCCCTGACGGATGAGCGGCTCATACTCCTCCCTCTCCTCGATGGTGCAGTTATAGAGTGCGAGGTCCTCGAAATGGGCGAAACGTTCTACCGCCTGCTCTGCAAGTTTCCCATAGGGCATGGGATGGCGGACTACGACAGGTTTCACCCCTTTTCCCTTAAGAACAGCGCAGAGATAACGGGTCATCTGGCTCTTACCGCACCCCGTACGGACGGCGCAGACCGCTATTACCGGACGACGACTCTTCAACATGGTGGAGTCAGGGCCCAGTAGACGGAAATCCGCTCCCCGGGCGAGAACGAGAGACGCCTTGTGCATCAGATCCAGGTACGAAACATCGCTGTAAGCAAAAACAACCTCGTTTATACTATGCTTAGCTATCAATAGTTCAAGCTCGGATTCAAGTATTACGGGTATGCCGATTGGATAGAGCCTTCCCGCCAGTGAAGGGGGATAACGACGGCCGGCGATGTATGGGATCTGCGCGGCGGTAAATGCCTTTACCCTGTATGCGGGGTTATCGCGGAAAACGACGTTGAAATTATGGAAGTCGCGCCCCGCCGCACCCATTATGATCACGTTTTTCCGCTTCATCGCAGGGCCGCGACCCCCTTCTCCAAGATGGTAATTGCCCTGTCCAACTCTGCATCGCTAGTGATCAGCGGGGGGATAAAACGGATCACATTCCTATCGACGCCGCAATTGACCATGATGAGCCCTTTCTCCAGGCAGAATGCGAGGACCTTCTGACATGCCGCCGGATTGGGGGCGCCCGTTTCCGTCACGAACTCGATGCCGATCATCAGACCGATACCGCGGAGATCACCGATCACGTGATTGAGCCCGGCCAGCCCGCTCAACCTTGCCATTGCCCGGCCTGCCAGGAGCAGAGATTTTTCAAGGAGCCTCTCTTCTTCAATGACCTCTATCGTCGCCAGGGAAGCGGCGCAGGCCAGGGGATTGCCGCCGAATGTCGTGCCGTGGGCACCGGCAGGCCACTTTTCCATGATCCTCTTAGTGGCAACGACCGCCGAAAGGGGAAGACCCGAGGCGATCCCCTTGGCGACCGTCATGATGTCGGGCGTGACCTCGTAATGGGATGCGGCGAACCAGCTGCCGGTCCGTCCCATCCCCGACTGGACTTCGTCGAAGATCAGCATGATGCCATGCCCGTCGCAAAGATTCCGCAGTTTGCGCAGGAAGATGGGAGGCGCTGGAAAGTATCCCCCCTCGCCGAGTACCGGCTCGATAATGCATGCGGCCACCTCTTCTGGATTGATCTGCCGTTTAAGAATATCCTCAAGAAAGTCAAAACAGGCACAATCACAGTTATCTGGCTTAAGTCTGAACGGACAGCGGAAACAGTATGGATAAGGGGAGTGGTACACGGAAGGGATAAGGGGATGGTAACGGTTCCTGTATTTGGCCGTACTCGTCGTCACGGAAACGGCGCCCAACGTTCTGCCATGAAAGCCGCCGGTAAAAGAGATGATACCCTGCCTGGCGGCGACAAAACGCGCCAGCTTCAGGGCGCCTTCCACCGCCTCGGCGCCGGAATTGCTGAAAAAGAGCATATCAAGTCCGGCCGGTGTGACGGAGATAAGCCTTTCAGCGGCAGATGCGACGGTTTCACTGTAATAAACGCAACCGGTATGGAGATATTTATTCAGTTGCACCCTGACCGCGTCATTCACCCGGGGATGGGAATGGCCGATATTCAGGACAGCGAGCCCCGAAGAAAAATCCAGGTATCTCTTCCCGTCCGTTGCCTCGATAAATACACCATTTCCCCGCGCAATGGAGATCGGCCAATATAGATGCAAGGCAGGCGTGAAACAGTTTTCGTATCTTTTAATTATCTGATCTTGTGCGTCCATGATCAAGCAAACCCCGTTTAACCTAGAAAAAGCAGTTCAATCACACAAAGACACCAAGAACACAAATAAATCGATGTATTATCAAGATAAACCAAGCACCAAAACGGTGTTCATATGAATCAATATAAGTTTTTGTTATCCTTAGTGATCTTTGTGGCTTTGTGTGATATCCGCCGTTTTTAGGTTTATTTATCGATCTGGGCCTTTTGCAGACGGCCGCTGTAATCGCGGTAAACAACCTTGATCCTGCTGTAGAAATCGAGTGCCCCTCCCCGGCCTCCCGCCTCTGGGTGGCCGGAGCCGGAATGCCTCCAGCCACCGAACGGTAGCTGGATTTCGGCACCGATCGTAGAAGCGTTTACATACACAATCCCGCTCTTCAGGTCATGTTCCGCCTTGGCGGTTGTGTTGACATTGCGGCTGTAGATTGCGGAAGAAAGTCCGAAAGGGACAGCGTTGACGATACGGATCGCTTCGTCTAAGCTGGAACAACTGATTGCGCTCAGCACCGGGCCGAATATTTCCTCCTGCGCAATACGCATTGTCGGAGTGACATTGGCGAAAACGGTGGGCTCTATGAAGAAGCCATGGGTACAATCCCCGGCAGTGACCGGCCGTCCCCCGGCGACCAGCAGAGCACCTTCATCGCTGCCGATCCGAATATAATCAAGGATCTTATTAAACTGCTGTTCATTGATGATCGGCCCCATATCGGTAGTTTCCAGAAGGCCGTCGCCCACCCTGAGTCCTGCCGCGGCCCGGGTCAGCATGTCGGTAAATGCCTCGTAGACCTTTTCGTGAACGACCACCCTGCTTGCGGCGGTGCAGCGCTGGCCGCTCGTGCCGAAGGCCCCCCAGAGCACCCCCTCCAATGCCAGCGACAGCTCCGCATCATCCATGACAATAATCGCGTTCTTCCCCCCCATTTCGGTTGCCAACGGCCGATGCATCCGCCCCAGCAGCCCTTCCAGGCGTTCTCCGGCGGCGCATGACCCGGTAAAGGAGACAGCATCTATCCCCTCGTGGGTAGCGAGGTATTCTCCCACTTCGGCACCGCTTCCGCAGACCATGTTCAACACCCCGGCAGGAACTCCGGCCTCTTCCAGGATTTGCACCAGTGCGGCAGCAGAGGCGGGGGTATCCGAGGAGGGTTTGAAAACCACGGTATTGCCGCAGATAAGGGCCGCGCATATCTTCCATGCCGGAATCGCCGTTGGAAAATTCCAGGGGGTGATGAGTGCCACGACCCCGTGCGGTTCTCTGAAACTCTTGCAATCCTTATCGGGGAGTTCAGAGGGGACCGTTTCCCCCTGCATCCTCCTCCCTTCCCCGGCCATATAGAAAGCCATATCAACGGCCTCCTGCACGTCGCCCAACCCTTCACCCAGAACCTTTCCCATTTCTCTGGTGACAAGCTCCCCAAGTCTCCGCTTTTCCCTGAGCAGCAGTTCACCGGCCCTGAAGAGTATCTCGCCGCGCCTTGGCGCAGGTAAACTGCGCCACGCCGCAAATGCCTCCCTTGCCGATGTTACCGCACGATCAACATCCTCGCGGAGTGAAAGCGGTGCTTCAGCCACAATCTGGCGCTTATCCGCGGGATTCAAGCTGATGAATTTCTTTTCACTGGAAGCGTCAACCCATTTTCCGCCTATGAAATTTCTGACCAGCATCTCTCGGCCCCCTTTCAATAAAGTCGTAAGATAATAATAACAGAGGGTAAATCTAATGCAATGTACGCAGTAAGAAATGGTCTGCTTGCTGAAGATAATTCAGACTTGATTTTTCAATTAAAAATTAGTAAAGTATAAAAGTTTAAATCGGCGGCAATCAGAATTAATTCCTCAAGGAGAGATTATGAGTAAAGAAGAAGCGATTGAAGTTGAAGGGACTGTCATTGAGCCACTCCCTAATGCAATGTTCAGGGTAAAACTGGAAAATGACCACATTGTGCTGGCTCACATTTCCGGTAAAATGAGGAAATTTTTCATCAAGATCCTGCCGGGCGACAAGGTGACAGTGGAACTCTCTCCCTATGATTTAACCAGGGGCCGCATTACCTACCGCGTAAAATAATCTTTCCTGATTAAGTCAACCGCTTCAATATATCTTACGAAAGCATTGGCGTTATTGTCACAAGAAATCGCGCCATACGCAGTCAACTAATAAATTGCCGGTATAACACCCGGGCAATAATACATATAATTGCGTTATGATTTTTCGCTTAACAAATTGCTATAACTTGGTTAGTTTTTGTCGCTTAAATACCACCGGAAAAGGATACTATTATGTACACAGTTGCAGATCTGAGAAAAGGATTGAAGATTACCCTGGATGGAGACCCGTATATCGTTATCGCCTTCGATTTCGCCAAACCCGGCAAGGGGCAGGCCCTCTACCGGACCAAGATGCGCAATATGATCAACGGCACCATTCTCGACAGGACCTACCGATCGGGGGAAACCTTCGAGCCTGCCAGCATGGAAGAACGGACCATGCAGTTCCTCTACAAGGAAGACAACGCGTATCATTTCATGGACAACAGGAACTACGAGCAGATCGCGATAAACGAGGATGCACTGGGAGACACGAAGAATTACCTTATCGACAATCTCCAGGTGGATGTGCTCCTGTTCAGGGAAAAGGCTATAGGGGTGAATGTTCCCAACTTCGTCAACCTGCGGGTGATCAATACGGACCCTTGGGCCAAGGGAGATACATCGGGGAGTGATTCCAAGCCGGCCACGGTAGAAACCGGCTACGTACTGCGGGTCCCTCCCTTCATCGAAGAGGGAGAACTTATCACTATTGACACACGAACCGGTGAATATTCCACGAGGGTAAAAGGGTAAGATCGGGGAGATCTAGATGACGCTCAACTGGGGTTTGTCGCGCAAGCATAACGCGCTCGCGGCCCGGGCCCGCATCATCCGGGAAATCAGAAGTTATTTCAATGAAGAGGGGTATCTGGAAATGGAGACCCCTCTTCGCATTCCTGCGCCTGCCCCGGAATCCCACATCGATGCCGTCTCTTCCGCTACCTGGTTCCTCCAGACATCACCGGAATTATGCATGAAGCGTCTGCTGGCAGCCGGCTACGGGAGGATTTATCAAATCTGCCACTGCTGGCGTGAAGGAGAACGTGGAAGAGTTCATCTGCCCGAATTCACCATGCTGGAATGGTACCGGCGGGACACCGGTTATTTCGCGCTCATGGATGAGTGTGAAGCGCTGATCACATACGTGGCCGCTGCCCTTGGCTATAAGGAGCGGTTTCTCTACCGGGACCGGGACATCTCATTACTTGGGCCATGGGAACGGATCACCGTTGCGGAGGCATTCACCCGCTACTCATCGTTTTCAATGGATGAGGCATTACGGCGTAACCTTTTCGATGAGATTATGGTGCGGGAAGTTGAACCGCGGCTGGGGATTTTCGGACCGGTATTCATCCATGATTACCCTGCCTCACGGGGGGCGTTGGCGCGTCTCAAACAGGACAACCCGAGCGTTTCCGAGCGTTTCGAACTTTATATCGGCGGAGTGGAGCTGGCCAACGCCTTTTCCGAACTGACCGATCCATCGGAGCAGCGCTCCCGTTTTCTCCACGAGCAGGAAACGCGCCTCTCTCTGGGGAAAAGTGTTTACCCCATGCCGGACAGGTTTCTGGCCGAGCTTCCCCAGATGCCGCCGGCGGCCGGAATTGCGCTGGGTCTGGACCGGCTGGTGATGGTCCTCCTCAATGCCTCTTCCATTGACGATGTGGTTGCCTTTACACCGGAAGATCTTTAAAAATCCAACCTTGCCCTTCCCTCCTTCATCAGCAGGGTGGAGAACTGGTGCGCAAGTTTAGATTGAAGTTATTCTCAACCGGGCCATAGATCGTCTGGAATCTCCTTTTCTTCCAACAAATTTGATAATTTGTATCTCGCACACGAGAATTTATTTTTTTCACAGAACGACAATATGATCATTTTGACTATGAAAGGCTCAAACCTGTTTGCCCTTTCCATAAACCCGCATGTCGGTAAAAATTCACACTCCATTTAACCGCTGCTCCTTCAATTCAATTTTCCATGGCAAAATCACGACAATTATGGTGCATACAAAAATGTTTGGCGTTAAATCCGATTACATACGGGCATTTATAGGCATATTCATCATAATCGACCAGGCATTCCCAAAAATCCGCATATGTATAGATGGTTCTGCAGATGGCCGGATCAGGAACTTCGGATGCTACTCTCATTGGACACCCCGAAAATAGGAATATGTTGAATTTCTTATATCACAAAACATGCCAAGTATAAATTCTAATAAAGACAATATGTTAAAAGATATTGGAGTGAAGGTAAAATTATGACGGGTGTAAACAAAGTTTACACCTGAAGAGATAAAACAGCCATACAACTGGAATTGGTAAGGGTTTGCAGGAGATTGTAAACTTAGTTTACATGTAAACTAAGTTTACAAATAAATGAGGCGGTAAAGAAGCTATTCCGGTTATTAGCGTGAAGGCTGAAAAGTGTCGGGCAAAAATTATTCGCAATGTTAATCATACTTCAGCCTTTAACCTTCAGCAGCAGCGCCTATGAGCCTTCCTCATTATATTCAATGAATTCACCGAGATAATTCCGCAACAGTAACCTCCCGTCCCGTCGTTCCAGGTAATCGGGAACGACCGGCACTTTCCCCTTCCCTCCCGGCAGGTCAATCACGAAATACGGGGTAGCCAGCCCGGAGGTATGGCCACGCAAACCTTCCATGATCTCTATCCCCTGTCTCACCCTTGTGCGGAAATGCCCGGTCCCTCTGACCAGGTCCATCTGATGAATATAGTAAGGGCGCACCCGGATGCTCAGCAGCAGCTGCATGAGTCGCTTGATAACGGGGGGATCATCGTTTACGCCACGCAAAAGAACCGTCTGATTCCCCAGCGGAATGCCGACATCAGCCAGCCTTTCGCAGGCCATGGAAGATTCCCGTGTGATTTCTAGTGGATGATTGAAATGGGTATTGATGAAAAGCGGATGGTGGCTTTTCAGCATCCTGCAAAGCTTAGGCGTGATCCTTTCCGGCAGGGTTACCGGGGCACGGGTGCCTATTCTGATGATTTCCACATGGGGGATCTTCTGCAGCCGGGAAAGCATGGCGTCCAGGAGATCGTCGGCGAGGAGAAGGGGATCGCCGCCGGAAAGGATGACATCGCGGATTTGGCCGTTTCCAGCGATATATTCAAGGGCATGCTTCCATCCATCCAGGGATGCCGATATGCCCGTGCATCCCACGCTCCGCTTGCGCATGCAGAACCGGCAGTAAACCGCGCAGACCGGGGAAACGAGCCAGACAACCCGGTCCGGATAGCGGTGGATTAATCCCGGCACGGGACTCAACCGCTCTTCTTCAAGGGGGTCGACAAGTTGTTTGTCATCCAGAAGTTCACGTACA
>JBGPID010000097.1:0-9291 GCA_041484725.1 Geobacteraceae bacterium
GACTACCACTGGCACTACGCCGCGGCCCTGCTGACAGCTCCGCCGGAACTCCCCACCGACCGTGAACTGGACCAGGCCGACCTGCTGGAGGAACGCTTTGCCCTTGCTTCCAGCGCACGACTGGCACAGTTCAACTACGAAATCTTCGATCTGCTCCAGGCCGGGGAAATAGACCTGGGTAGTTTCGTTGAATGCTTCACCCCGATCGGCTCTTACGCGGTCATTTACCCCCGGGGAGACGAGGTCTTCACCGAATCGCTCATCGAGCCGCACTACAATTTCCTGACCCTTCTCGACGGCGCCGCATCCGGCCGCCAGATCGCCGCAACCCTCCGCATTCCTGCAGAGGAAGCCCGCTCCCTTCTGGAATTCGCCGTCGCTGAGGGGATAGCCTGCCATGTAAAATAGCATTATGCACAAGGGGTAGTGTATAATTAATTTATACACTAGCGCTTTTTTGTATTGCATTTTATTTTCCGTCCCATTACTATCTAAACGTTAGCTTTCTATCATTTTATCCCTATGCAAAACCGGAACCTTTCATGTATATTTTTTCATACATAAAAGGCTCTTCGATTTTTCAGCGGTGTTTATTTCATTTCAGGAGAAATTTCATGCAGTTGTTCACCCGTCTCGTCCCTATCGTCTTTCTGCTCCTCTCATTAGCCCCCTTTGCCGGGGCGGAGCAGGGAATGGCCATCGATCCGGCCACCTGTCTCGGTTGCCACGGCGACAAGATCTCCACGCAGGCGTTCGCCGCTTCCGTTCACGGCAAGAATGGCTGTACCAGCTGCCACATCGAGATAACCGATCTTGCCAAACATATGAAGAGGGAGGTGAAGGTCGGGAAGGTGCTGTGCGAACGCTGTCACAAGAAAGAGACCGCCGAGCACTATCAAAGTGTCCATATAAGCAAAGGGGTCATGTGCGCAGACTGCCACACCGATATTCACACGCACAGACCCTGGAAAAACGACAAGCGGGTCGTCGTCGCCAAGTGCGTACAGTGCCATGACAAGCAGGAAGTTTACCGCAACTCCATTCACGGCAAGGGGGTGGCGGCCGGCAACCAGGATTCCGCAGCTTGCAACAACTGCCATAATCTCCATGACATCAAGGCGCTGGGTGACCCGAAATCATTTCAAAACCGGGAATTCCACTCGAAAGTCTGTATGAAATGCCATGCCGACGAGAAGATGATGCGGCGCAACCATGTAATCACCGTGGCGGTAAAGTCCTACCTGGAAAGCTACCATGGGAAGAACTACCGGCTCGGCTTCCCGGAAAAGGTCGCGGGGTGCGCCGATTGCCACACGGCCCATGAAGTCCTGCCGGCCAAAGACCCCAAATCGAGCGTCAATCCTGACAACCTGGTCAAGACCTGCAGCAAGTGCCACAAGAAGGCCACGCCTCTCTTTGCCGCATTCTACCCCCACGGCGAACATAATAACCGGGAAAAATATCCGATCCTCTATTATACCTTCATCCTCATGACCGCCCTGCTCTTCTCTGTCTTCACGGTCTTCTGGATCCATACACTCCTCTGGATGTTCCGCGGTTTCGTGGAAAACCGGGAAAAAGATGCCGCTCTCGCCGCGGGTCAAATCCAGCACGTAATTCACGATGGCCACAAGCAGTACCGGCGCTTCAACCGCAGGCACATATTCCTCCATCTCATCGTCATAACCAGTTTCCTCGGCCTCTCCCTGACCGGCCTCCCCCTCAAATTCAATGACCAGGAATGGGCGAGGGTGCTCATGACCATCTTCGGGGGTTCCGCCAATGCCGGCTTGATCCACCGCTGGTGCGCAGGCCTGACCTTTTTCTATTTCTTCGCGGCGATCGGCATGAGTATCCATTTCCTCTTCATCAGGAAAGATATCCCGGGCAACTGGCTGCAGCGGCTGTTCGGTCCCGATTCGCTCTGCCCGAATCTGCGGGACTTGGAAGATATAACGGGAATGGTCCGCTGGTTCCTCTTCAAGGGGCCGAAACCGGCCTTCGAGCGCTGGACCTACTGGGAAAAATTCGACTTCTTCGGGGTCTTCTGGGGGATGTTCATCATCGGCGGCTCCGGCCTGATGCTCTGGTTTCCGCAGTTTTTTGGAACCTTCCTCCCCGGCTGGATGTTCAATGTGGCGACCATCCTCCATTCCGATGAAGCCCTACTTGCAACCGGCTTCATCTTCACGGTCCATTTCTTCAACACCCACGGCCGGCCGGAAAAGTTCCCCATGGACTTCGTCATTTTCAATGGCCAGCTTGCCAAGAATGAATTTATCGAAGAGCGGGGCGATCAATGGAAGCGCTATGAAAAGATGGGAATAACGGAACAGTTCCGTGCCCACAAAAACAGCGGCGTGATCTATGACTTCCTGGTCAAGGGTTTCGGTTTCCTCGCCCTGTTTACCGGTATCGCCCTGACGATCCTGATGATTTACGCCTTCCTGGCCGGCGGTCACTAAGGCATTTCACTCAAATAAGAGAAAAAGGGGTTTGCGTTTTCGCAAACCCTTTTTTTGTTCGGTTGTTCACTCCGAAGTCATATATTTTAACTCCCGAGCCTTTGGCTTTGGACTTTCCGTACCAGAATGAGCTACAATAAAACGGATGATAACGGCACTGTACATACATTTTCCCTTCTGTCTGAGTAAATGCCCCTATTGCGACTTCAATTCCCGGGCCGGCTCGGCAATAGAGCAGACGGAGTACGTCGCCCTCCTGTTACGGGAGATGGAGCTGCGCCGTGAAAGCCTGGCAGGTGCTGTTACCGCATCGACACTCTACTTCGGCGGTGGGACGCCGACGCTCCTTAGCCCCCCCTTCGTGGCGCGGATCATCGCGGCGGCGACACGGCTGTTTGCATTGCAGGTCGATGCGGAAATCACGATCGAGGCCAACCCGGGCACCGTGACCCGGGAAAAACTGGCAGGCTACCGTTTAGCCGGTGTCAATCGCCTGTCTCTCGGAATGCAGTCCTTTTCCGACCCGATGCTCTCGCGTCTGGGGAGGACCCATACCGTCCGGGACGGTCTCGACGCCTTTATTGCGGCACGGGACGCGGGCTTTGCCAATATCGGCATCGATCTGATCCATTCTCTGCCGGGGCAAAATCCGGAGATGTGGCAGGCGGAACTAGATCGGGCCGTGGCGCTTCGGCCTGAGCATATCTCCGCATATGGACTGACCATCGAGGCGGGGACCCCTTTCCACGCCATGGAGCAACGGGGGGAATTGACGCTCCCCGGGGAAGAGGAGGCGGCCGGGATGTTCGAGCAGACCTCTGAGTTCCTTTGCCAGGCAGGGTACGAGCATTACGAGATCTCCAATTTTGCCCTTCCCGGTCGCCGCTCCCGGCACAACCAGGTCTACTGGCAAAGGGGAAGTTATCTCGGCTTCGGGGCCGGGGCCCACTCGTTGCTGGCAGATCCCCGGTTCGGCAGCAGATGGAACAACCCGGATCTCCCTGAAGCCTATCTGCAAACCGTATACTCCGGCATAGCCCCGCGAGAGGGCTTATCCTTGGTAAAGGAACGGGAGGCGCTGGCGGAGAAACTCTTTCTCGGTCTCAGATTGCTGGAAGGGGTGGATGGGGAGTCGTTCCGGCGGGAATTCGGCGTTACCCTGGAAGGGGCGTACCCAACGGAATTACCGGGACTCCTGGCCGAAGGCCTGCTGGAGTGGCGGGAGGGACACCTGAGACTTACCCGCAGAGGAATAATACTGTCAAACCAGGTATTTATCAGATTTGTCTGAGCCGGACTGAAACGGTGTCCCGTCATCGGTGGTTTTTCGGGAAATCCCTTGACAAACCACGCAAGCGCAATTAATTTAGTAACAGCATATTAGCACTCGAAAATGGAGAGTGCTAATTTATTGAGAGGGATATGCAGGAGTATCTGACCGAGCGAAGCAGAAAGATCCTGGAAGCGATCATCGAGGATTACATCCTTACCGCCGAGCCTGTCGGGAGCCGGACCATTTCCCGCAGACAAGGACAGTCGCTCTCTCCGGCGTCTGTCCGCAACGTCATGGCGGACCTGGAAGAGATGGGGTTCCTCGCCTCGCCGCACCCGTCCGCCGGACGGGTCCCCACCGAAAAGGCCTACCGTTTTTATGTGGATTCGCTGGTGGGATTGCGCAGGATTGCCCGGGAGGAACGGGAGGAGATCCACAAGCGCTGCAGCCTGACCGGCAAGGACATCGGCGAGGTGCTGAAGGAAACGAGCCGGATGCTCTCATCCATTTCCCACTACATGGGGATCGTGGTGGCGCCCCGGTTCACCGCCAATGTCTTCCGTCATATGGAGTTTGTGAAGCTCGGGGGGAGAAGGATCCTTACCATCCTCGTGTCGCAGAACGGGACGGTCCAGAACAAGATTATCGAAACGGACGAGGAACTGCAATTCACCGATCTGACCAGGATGTCCAATTATCTCAACGACCTCCTCAAGGGGCTTACCATCTCCCAGGTCAAAAAAAGGATCCTTGAAGAGTTGCAGGAAGAAAAGATCAGGTATGACGCCCTGCTGGCCAATGCACTGAAGCTTTCCCAGCAGACCCTGGAGGGGACGGATGCCGAGGTCTTCATCGAGGGGCAGGCAAACATCCTGGAGCAACCGGAGTTTGCCGATGTGGAAAAGATGAAAGAGATAATCCGGGCATTCGAAGAAAAGGGGCAACTGCTGGCGCTCCTGGAACGGAGCATGGTGGCCGAGGGGGTGCAGATCTTCATCGGTTCCGAGTCGCACCTGAACAGGATGTCGGGGATGAGCCTCGTGACTTCCACCTACGTGACCGGCAAAAACACCCTCGGCATCCTGGGGGTCATAGGCCCCACCCGGATGGGTTACGCCAAGATCATTCCCATCGTCGATTATACGGCGCGGCAGGTGAGCAGGCTCCTGGAACTTGAATAAAATAGAGCAGGTACGAAAAAAGGAGATGACGACCCGTGGATAACAAAAAATTTAGCGGCCATAGAGGCGCGGAAGTGCATAAAGAACATGAACCCGCAGTAATCACTGCTGAAGAACCGGTGGAAGAGTCCGCTGTTCCGGCTGATGAAAGGATCAGGGAGCTGGAAGAGGCCCTGGCCGCCAAGGAGGCTGAGGCCCAAGCCAACTGGGACAAGTTCGTGCGGGAACGGGCCGACCTGGAAAACTACCGCAAGCGGGTGCAGAAGGAAAAGGAAGAGATCCTTAAGTACGGCAACGAGAGCATGGTCCTGGAGATCCTGCCGGTCCTCGACAGCATGGAGCGGGCCCTCGCCCATGCCGCCGAGGAGCTCCCTGTGGCGGTTATCGAAGGGATCCGGCTCACCCATGCCATGCTCCTCTCCGCCCTGAAAAGGTTCGGGGTGACCCCCATCGAGACGACGACGGGATGCGCCTTTGACCCGGCCTTTCACCAGGCAATGCACCAGGTGGAGAGCATGGAGTTACCCCCCAACACCGTTGTCGAAGAGCTGCAGAAGGGGTATCTCATCAATGACCGCCTGCTCAGGGCCGCAATGGTTTCTGTGGCACTTCCCCCGCAGGTACCGGCGACCGGAGAGTAAGAACCTGGAACCGAACGCCGGGGTTAAGAACCAGTTGCCAGTTGCCAGTAACCAGTTATCGGTCGCCTGTCACATTTTTTCAAATATCCCCTTGTTTTTCGCCAGGGGAGTGATTAGCTTGTTATGAAAATAGAACTTAGCACAAGGGGGAATATTCAATATGGGTAAAGTTATCGGCATCGATCTGGGCACCACCAACTCCTGCGTCGCCGTCATGGAGGGGGGGGAACCCGTTGTCATAGCCAATGCGGAGGGAAGCCGCACAACTCCCTCCATGGTGGCGTTCACGGAGAGCGGCGAGGTCCTCGTCGGCCAGCAGGCCAAGCGCCAGGCGGTAACCAATCCGGAGAACACCCTGTTTGCCATCAAACGTCTCATCGGCCGCAAGTTCGATACCGACGTGGTGAAGAGGGACATCGCCATCTCCCCTTTCAAGATCGTCCGGGCCGACAACGGTGATGCCTGGGTGGAAGTGCGGGGGAAAAAGTATTCGCCGCCGGAGATCTCCGCATCCGTGCTGCAGAAGATGAAAAAGACCGCCGAGGACTACCTGGGCGAGACGGTCACCGATGCGGTAATTACGGTTCCCGCCTATTTCGACGACTCCCAGCGGCAGGCGACCAAGGATGCGGGCAAGATCGCCGGCCTCAATGTCCTGCGGATCATCAATGAGCCGACCGCCGCGGCCCTTGCCTACGGCATGGACAGAAAGAAGGAAGAAAAGATCGCGGTCTTCGACCTGGGGGGGGGGACCTTCGATATCTCCATTCTCGAGCTGGGGGAAGGGGTGTTCGAGGTAAAATCGACCAACGGCGACACCTTTCTCGGCGGCGAGGACTTCGACCAGAAGGTCATCGACTGGATCGCCGACGAATTCAATAAGGACCAGGGGATCAATCTGCGCAGCGACAAGATGGCCCTGCAGCGCCTCAAGGAAGCTGGAGAGAAGGCCAAGTGCGAACTTTCCACCTCTCTGGAAACCGACATCAACCTCCCGTTCATCACCGCCGATGCCTCTGGACCGAAGCATCTGACCATGAAACTGACCAGGGCAAAGCTGGAATCCCTCTGCATCGATCTGATCGAAAAACTGGAAGGCCCCTGCCGGACAGCCATGAAAGACGCCGGCCTCTCTCCCAGCGATATAGATGAAGTCATCCTGGTCGGCGGCATGACCCGGATGCCGGCCGTGCAGAAGAAGGTGCAGGAGATCTTCGGCAAGGTCCCCAACAAAGGGGTCAACCCCGACGAGGTGGTGGCGATCGGCGCGGCCATCCAGGCCGGTGTTCTGAAAGGGGAGGTGAAGGATGTCCTGCTCCTCGACGTTACCCCGCTCTCCCTCGGGATCGAAACCCTGGGCGGAGTGATGACCAGGCTGATCGAAAAGAATACCACCATCCCCTGCAGGAAGTCCCAGGTCTTCTCCACTGCCGCCGACAACCAGATGGCCGTGACCGTTCATGTCCTCCAGGGTGAGCGGGACATGGCGGGCGACAACAAGACCCTCGGCATGTTCGAACTGACCGGTATCCCGGCGGCGCCGCGCGGTGTTCCCCAGATCGAGGTGGCCTTCGATATCGACGCCAACGGCATAGTCCATGTCTCCGCCAAGGACCTGGGGACCGGCAAGGAGCAGTCGATCCGTATCACCGCCTCGTCCGGCCTCTCCAAGGAAGAGATCGAGAAGATGGTCAGGGAGGCCGAGGCCAACTCCGCTGAAGACAAAAAGAAGAGGGAGCTGATCGATGCCCGGAATCATGCCGACAACTTGATCTACTCCACTGAAAAATCGCTGAAAGAGTTCGGCGACAAGATCGACGCATCCGAGAAGAAAAAGATCGAAGACGGGATTGTCGCCCTGAAAAAGGCGATGGAAGGAAGCGACACAGAGCTCCTCAAGAAAGCCAGTGATGAACTGATGCAGGCATCCCACAAGCTGGCCGAAGCGGTCTATGCCAAAGCAGGTCAGACCGGCGCGGGTGCGGAGGGCGAAGCACCGAAGGCGGAAGGGAGTAAGGACGAAAAGGTGGTAGAAGCCGAGTTCGAAGAGGTGAAGGACGATAAAGAGAAGCAATAAGTGCGCTGCAAGCGGTGTCTCCCTGAGAAGGGCAACCCCCCCTCCGGTTGCCTATTAAATAAGGGCAGGCGAAAAGCGCCTGCCTTTACAATATCAAACAGCCTGAAGCAGCGGGCAGCGATTGATCATTCAGCCGCTGCCTCTTTGCTTTGCAAAAGGATATATTTTGGCAAACGGTGAAAAGCGCGATTACTATGAGGTCTTAAGTGTACACCGGAATGCCTCCGATATCGAGATCAAGAAGGCATTCCGCAAGCTGGCCATTCAGCACCACCCGGACAAGAATCCCGAAGACAAGTCGGCTGAAGACAGGTTCAAGGAGGTCACCGAGGCGTACGAAGTCCTCTCCGATCCGCAGAAACGCGCCCAGTACGATCAGTTCGGCCATGCCGGCCTGGGTGGTGGAGGGGGCTTTAACAGCGGCGGTTTCGGGGCCGGGTCGCCGTTCGGGGACATATTCAGCGACATATTTGGGGACATTTTCGGCGGTGGGAGACAGCACGGCCGCGGCAGACGCGGCGACGACCTGCAGTACACCATGGAGATCGCCTTTGAAGAAGCGGCCTTCGGTGTCGAAAACAAGATCGAAATTCCCTATGAAAAGCGTTGCGACAGTTGCAGCGGCAGCGGCGCAAAGCCGGGCACCGAAACCAAGGTCTGCCCCACCTGCCGCGGCGCCGGACAGCTCCGCTTCCAGCAGGGCCTTTTCAGCATGAGCAGGACCTGCAGTCATTGCCAGGGCGAAGGGCGGGTGGTGGACAGCCCATGCACGAAATGTCGCGGCACCGGAGCTCTCCGGGACCGGAAAACACTGCAGGTGAAGGTCCCGCCCGGAGTGGAGACCGGCAACCGGATCAAGCTGGTCGGTGAAGGGGGCCAGGGAACCAAGGGAGGGCCGAACGGCGATCTCTATGTACTCATCGCGGTGCGGGAGCATTCCATCTTCACCAGGGATGGGAACGATGTCATCTGCGAGATACCCGTCACCTTCACCCAGGCCGCTCTCGGATGCGAGATAGAGGTCCCTTCCCTGGGCGGCAATGTCCCCCTGAAGATCCCGGAGGGGATCCAGTCCGGCAGGAAATTCAGATTGCGGGGGATGGGGATACAGCAGCTGCAGGGTCACGGCAGAGGGGACCAGACAGTGGTAATCAGGGTGGAAACCCCCGTCAACCTGAGTAAACAGCAGAAAGAGCTGCTGGAAGAGTTTGCCCGGATCAGCGGTGAAGCGAGCCAGCCGATGCGCAAGGGTTTTTTCGACAAGGTAAAGGAGATCTTAAGTTGAAAGGGGACCCGGCCAAAAGGGGGAAACCAACCGGAACCGGGGGGCGATGGAGCGCGTGGTTCGTTGCTTTATTACTCCTGCTCACGGTCGGCCCTGTTCATGCAGGCGCCAGCTTCAAGACAACGACGACCCTTCTGCGCAATCAGGAGTATGCGGAAGCCCTCCTCAATCGGATCGGGAATGCCCGCGAAAGCATACTCTGCTCCTTCTATCTCTTCAAAATCACGGAAACCCGAAACAACCAGCCAGCCAGGATCGCGGAAGAACTGGTCAGGGCGAGGAAACGCGGGGTGGCGGTAACGGTCATCCTGGAAAAAGGGAAAAGCACCCAGGACAAGCTTTACGAGGAAAACCGCAATACAGCAGCCC
>JBGPID010000098.1:0-9279 GCA_041484725.1 Geobacteraceae bacterium
AATGGCGACCACCATCCCGGTGGCGGCGGAGGCGAAGTTGTGCACCGCGAAGCCGAACATCTGGGTGAAGTAGCTGGCGGCCGCCTCTCCGCTGTAGTTCTGCCAGTTGGTGTTGGTCGTAAAGCTGATGGCGGTATTGAGCGCCAGATGCCAGGAGAAGGCCGGAAACTTCTGCGGATTGAGCGGCAGGATTCCCTGGAGCAGCAGGATCGCAAAGAGGGAGACAAAGCACACGATGTTGAAGAGGAGCAACCCGATGGCATAGCGCTTCCAGCCCATCTCCTCATCCCTGTTCACCCCGCAGAGCCGGTAGAGGAGGTTCTCGCAGGGGGCGAGGACAGGGGTAAGAAAGGTCCGCTCCCCCTGGTAGACCTTTGCCATGAAGGTCCCGAAAGGCTTGATCATAGCCAGCAGGACGACAAAAAATAGAATTGTTTGCACCCATTCATACACGTTCATGATTTACTCTCCGATTGACAGAATGTTGTCCTTTCAAATGATCTTTACAATGAAGTATACATAATATTCAGAGCGCTTCAACGAAGGGGAGGATGACGATCCGGCAATCCTCCATCCGCTTTGTTTTGCCGGTGATGCCGATGGATTCGAGAACCTTCCCTCACTTCCCAACTTTTCTTAGCGGCATTGAAGACCAGTATCCAGCCGCGTTCAACTTCCGGAGGCGCAATCGTTGTTGCGTCAGGAGGTATTATGTATCCATCTTGTTTCATCGGGGCCTCATCGGCAAAGTCCTCTCCCAGATAAACGCCGGTTTCAGGATTGAACAGGTAGATCTTCATTACCATTTCCTCTTTATGCAGCGGGATAACATCCGCTATCTTCTGAATGTATTTTTATATCCCTTTTTGCATAAAGACGGGGTCAAAATGGGAGGGGAAGGCGTCAAGAAAGTGTCAAGATTTGGGGAAATAGGGTGAAAAAAGGGTCAGATATGCACCCGCACCGGCAGGATCATCGTTTTGATCCCCTCCCACTGCAGGCGGCGCTGAATCGCAAAGGAGGTCTGGTTGTGCAGTAGCAAGTGGTAGAATTGCGGCATGGGAAAGACAAGCTGGCCGGAAAAGACCGTCCTGTTCGGATATCGGGCGTTTGTCTCGCGGCAGATCATGGTTGCGGTTTCCACCACCTCGGTCCCCATTTCCATGCGGTAGTCAGCGCGGAATCCGAGGCGCTTTGCCAGATCGACGTACTTTTCCAGAGATTCCTTCACCGAGCGCTCCAGCGCGTCCAGTTGCGCGACCCCCTTGAACGACCCCGAGTCGATGACGGCGACAGAGACGAAGACCAGGTCCGTGAAGCATTTTCCCAGGCTGGTGACGATGGTGAGGAGCATGTGAACCCCGAAGCCGTTGTAGCCGGTAACCAGCAGAATCGCCGTCGCCTCCCCCGGCTTCGGGGAGCCCGGATCGATCTCTTCCTGCAGCGGGATGTCCATGAGCATCTCGTCCAGTTCCCTCATCGCCTTTCCCACCCGCGTGTAGTGTTGCCGGATTCCGTAGCAGAGGGCGATGAGGATGCCGGTGATGAGGAGGGTGAGCCATCCCCCTTCGGCGAACTTTTCGACGACGGTAATGACCAGGATCGTTATGCACAGAGCCCCACCCACGAGGAAGACAGCCAGGTGGCGGAGCCACTGTCGGTCCCCCTTCCGGCGGCGGATGAAGTAGTGCGCCATTCCCACCTGGGAGAGGGAAAAGGTAATGAAGACATTGATGGAGAACATGACCACCAGCGCCGAAACCGACCCTTTCGTGTACCAGAGAAGGAGCAGCGCCGCCCCTCCCATCAACGCGACGCCATTGCGCATGGTGAGCCGGTCCGACAGCGCGGAGAATCTGTGGGGGAGCCACGAATCTACCGCCATGTTCGCCATGACCCGGGGCCCGTCGATAAAACCGGTATGCGCTCCAACGAGCAGGAGCGCACCTTCCGATAGGAGCGTAAGAAGCGCCAGTGCCCCTCCCGCGGGAAACGGCGCAAAGGCCTTCTCCGCCAGGGCCGCGTTCAGGGTCATCCCCGCCGCCGGTGAAACGCCGGCCAGCAGGTAGCAGAAGAAGAGGCCTCCGGCGGTCAGGGCGAGCGACGCCGCCATGTACAGCATCGTCCGTCTTGCCGTCTGCACCTTGGGCTCCCGCATGATCTGCAGGCCGTTGGAGACAGCTTCGAGTCCGGTATAGGTCCCCCCTCCGAGCGAATATGCCCGCAGGAAGAGGAGAAGTATCCCCCACCTGCCGATGGTCGCCACATCCCGATGGTAAGCGTCCTGTGTCCATTGCGACATCGCCCCCACCTGGTCCGAGAAATTCGCCATAGCGGCGAAGAGGAGCAGGTGAGTCCCGATGAAGACTATGAATATTGGCGCGAGGACCATGACCGATTCCTTCACGCCACGGACGTTGAGAACGATGAGGAACACCAGCAGGACCGTTGCTGTGAGGAGTTTATACTCCTGAAAGGAAAGGGGGAGGAGGCTGAAGACGGCATCTACGCATGCGGCAATGGAGACGGTGATGCAGAGTATGTAGTCGAGGATCAGCGCACAGCCGGAAAGAACGCCGGCGGGGGGGCCGAGCACGTGGGTGGCGACGATGTAGCCGCCTCCACCATGGGGGAAATGCTCGATGAGGCGGGTGTAGGCGTAGGAGATGACGACAACGGTAAATGCCGTTGCTCCCCCCAGCGCGAGACAGAGGTAGGTGTGCCCCTGGATTGCGGCGAATGCTTCCGGCGGTCCGTAAGAAGAGGAGGAAAGACCGTCCGCGCCGAGTCCGACCCACGCGAGGAGCGGGATGAGGGAGAGCTTGTGAAAAAGGGACGGGTCCCGGATTTTCTTGGGGCGCCCGAACAGGCCCACCCGGATACGACGCCACAATCCCTGCTGCCCGTATCCCTGTTGCATGAGACCTCTCCACCGGGGTATTCAGTCACGGTAAAATTATACCGGCCGGGAGGGTTTTTACAACTCTGATCCAAATGCAATTTGCAATGGGTTTTTAACTTACATATGCCGCCAAAAAGAGAAAACAGGTACCGGTTGATACAACGCCCAAGAACCATGTGGAGAGTGCCAACAGCAAAAATTTCATCGAAGGATTCGCCCTTGTTTTTTGATAAGAACTCTTCCCCTCCTGCCAACTATGGCAGAAGATTTCTTTGTCCCAATGCAAACGAACTTCCCATCGCTGCGCAATAACATCAAAGACCAATATGTCCCCCCGTCCCCCCTCCGGTGGCGCAATGGATGTTGTATCAGGAGGCAATACGTATCCTCCATGCTTCATCAATGCCTCATCGGCAAAGTCTTCTCCCAGATAAACGCCGGTTTCAGGGTTGAATAGGTAGATCTTCATGGCCGTCTCCTCTCCATGCTGCGGGATAACATCCGCTATCTTCTGATTATATTATTATCCTTTATTGCATAAAGAAGGGGTCAAAATGGGGAGGAAAGGCGTCAAGAAAGGGTCAAGATTTGGTAAACATGGAGTGGTGATCTTCTAAAGCGGGCATTGCGTTCGGGATTTTACTGCTCCTCAAGAAGCCCCAACTTCCCCGCCAGCCAGCGGGTAGTGGTTGCCTGGAGCAGGATGGTCATAAGAATGGCGATGAAGGTGATCGAGGCGATTATATCAGCGCCCGGCACCCGCATCCCGAGGAGGATGCCGGCGAGCGCGCCGGGGATCACGCCGGTCTCCCGGGTCCAGCACATGAAAAAGAGTTCTTTAAAGCTCCATTTGGCTTGTCGGTCAGGGCCGGCGCAAAGGAAAACCGTTAACGGCCGGGCAATGAAGATGAAAACCAGGACCAGGGCGATTCCGCGGCCGAGGAATTTCCCCATGAGAGCGAAGTTGGCCTGGCTTCCGAGCAGAATGAAGATGAACATCCGCATGATCAGGGTTGTGGTGGCGATGAAATCGTCCAGCTTCCCCTGCTCGCCGGGCTTCATGGCGAAGCCGAAGACCTTCTTGTTGCCGAGCATGATGCCGAATACGAAGACCGCCATGAAGCCGCTCGCATTGAGTGTCTCCGCGCTTAAATAAGCGCCCACCACCGCCATCAGGGTGATGAGCGGCGTGTATTTCACCATGAAACCGAATTTTTCGTGGGCGATGAGATAGGCCGCGGCATAGCCGAGGAGAATCCCTGCCACCACGCCGATCAGCGCGTTACTGCAGAGAGCTAAGGCCGCCCTTCCTATAGAGAACTTACCCCCGGTTCCCAGAGCGATCCCGAGCAGCGCAAAGGTGAGGATAGCGCTCATGGCGTCGTTGAAGGCCGATTCGCTTATGATGGTCTGGGCCAACCGCTCACTTATCCGTACCTGCTTAAAGACCGGCACCAGGGTTGCGGGATCGGTGGAGGCGATGACAGCGCCCAGAAGGAGCGCGGTGATAAAGGGAAGCCCAAGGATATGGACGGCGGCAAAGCCGGTAACGACGGTTGTGATGAGTACCCCAATGGTGGAGATCACCAGGATGGTGATCCAGACCTCCTTCAGAATGCCCAGTTTCAGGCTGGCGCCGCCGTCGAAGAGTATGTAGCAGGAGCCGAAGATCAGAATGATCTGGTTGAAAACGGAATCGGCACGTACGTCGAGCACCCCGGCCAGTTCCGGGCCGAGCAGAATTCCGGCAAGGAGAAAGAGGACCACGTCCGGGAACCGGAACTTCCGGGCCACGATCCCGCTCAGTGTGCCGGCGGCGAGAATGATCCCTGCCATGAGGAGGATATGGTTCGCTGAATGAATTGACGTCGATTCCATGTGATGCCCAATCGGAGTTGAACTAAAATGAATATAATCCTGGATATGGTCTGCGTTGCAATGCTTTTTCAGGATTATGGATTATTCATAACATAACGGAAAGTTGAATTCCAGTTTAACCGCATTCCAGATGCATATGAGTCAAATTCAATCAGAATTACACACGCTCTTCAATTGCCGCCCGGGGCATTTTGCTTGACAAGAAGCGAAGCCGCACGTACTTTTTGTTGGGAGCAGTTCAGCTTGTTTCCGAATTGGAAACCAATTGTGTCTCATCCGGAGTTTCCGTATGGACACCAGATTAGTTACCTCAAGGAGTCTATGTTGGATGAGAAGCAGCCGACCAATTTAACGGATCTCGGCCCGGCGCTGGGGAAGATCCGGAAGCGCCGCTTGTTCTTGTGGGGAGTGATTATTATCTACATGCCGGCGATGTGGATAACTCTCCGTTTGACGGAATCGTTCAGGGCTGCGGGGACGGTTTTTGTCGTCTGGATCATTCTTCTCTGTATCTTCGCGACAGTGGCGGCCTGCGCCAGGTGTCCCAGGTGCGGGAACTACTTTCACATGCACGGCATGACCCTACTCTATCTGCGCAAATGCCTTCATTGCCAGCTCCACATCAATGCGGACAGAAATTAATGCCCTTTTCCCTTTTCGATCACTTTTTTACCATCCCTGCACAAAAAAATTGCAGAACTATCTCGATCCCCGTGGAAGATCCTCGCCAATCGGCTTTCCTGTCATGGCATGCCTGTTGCTTAAACATTTAATGAAGACGGACTAGCGGCAACGACGCCCCTGAACCTTATGCATGGTTCCGGGGTTTTTTTCGTCATGGAGGCGGTTATGGAAAAAATAGTGCACAGTAACATTGTTATCGACGACACGACCCTGCGCGACGGAGAGCAGACCGCGGGGGTGGTCTTCAGCAAGAAGGAGAAGATCGCCATAGCCATGATGCTCGACGCCATCGGAGTTCAGGAGCTGGAGTGCGGAATCCCGGCCATGGGTGAGGAGGAGCGGGATTCCATCCGCGCCCTGGCGAGTCTCGGGCTTTCAGCCCGTCTGATCACCTGGAACCGGGCGGTTATTGCCGATATTAGGGCGAGCCTGGAGTGCGGCGTGACAGCGGTGGACATATCCCTTTGCGTCTCCGACATGATGATCGTGAACAAGCTGGGGAAGAGCCGGGAGTGGGTGAAGGAGCAGCTCAAAACGGCGCTCGGCTTCGCCAAGGAGCATGGCCTGTACGTCTCGGTCGGCGGGGAGGACGCAAGCCGCGCCGACATCTATTTCCTCATCGAGCTGATGGAAACGGCAAAAGAGATGGGAGGAGACCGGTTCCGTTTCTGCGATACACTGGGGATACTCGATCCGTTCACCATGTACGATAAGGTGAGGGCGCTGCGCCGCGCCGTGCCGGAACTGGATATCGAGGTCCACACCCACAATGACCTGGGGATGGCGACCGCCAACGCCATCGCCGGGATCAGGGCCGGGGCGAGGTTTGTCAACACCACTGTCAACGGTCTCGGCGAGCGGGCCGGGAACGCGGCGCTGGAAGAGGTGGTGATGGGGCTGAAGCACGCCTGCGGCATCGACACCGGAATCGACACCCACCGTTTCGTGGAGATCTCCCGCTTCGTGGCGCGGGCATCCGGGCGGCCGGTCCCGGAGTGGAAAGCGGTGGTGGGGGAACGGGTATTTTCCCATGAATCGGGGTTGCACGCGGATGGCGTGCTCAAGGACCCGCGCAACTACGAGGGGTTCGATCCGGCCGAGGTTGGGCTTGTGCGGCGACTGGTGGTTGGGAAACATTCGGGGGCAAGCGGTCTTATGGAAAGTTATCGGGAGATGGGGATTGAGGTCAGCCGCAAGGAGGCGCTCGCCCTGATGGAGCAGGTGCGCGTCATCGCCCAGCAGGTGAAACGCTCCCTGAATGACGCCGATCTGCTGAGGCTATACAAATCGGGCAGGTTTAAAAATGCAGCTTGATCCGGCAGAGAGGTAGCTTGCCGCGTCTCTAAGCTGATGGTGAAAATGCTGCATAAAAAATAATCAAGAGGGCTGGCCAAACGATGCCGGCCCTTTACTTTTAGATCCGATCAATTTGTGCAACAGTGCTTAATTACAGGATGTTTACTGGATTTTTTAAAAAAAATAGAAGCCGTGGCACGGCTTGTGCTTTTGACAATCGTAACATTTAATCGCGCAATGCACAAAGCTGTGCATGCAGGTACGGAACAGGCAATGGCGCCTCGTCACCAAACGGTGGGAGGCCTTTTTTATTTATATATCTATCGAAAGGAGGCTTGGGAAAGGTTGCAGTCAGAGTAAATATTGTTATGTTTTTTATGGATGAGTGTTTGAACATTCAAATTACAAAGGAGTAATGGTGATGAGAAAAATGATGAAGGTATTTTCGCTGGCCATGACATTAGTCGCAGCCGCGGCTGGCGCCGCTTTGGCGACCCCATCAACCCAGATCTGGATCCCTTCCACGGATATCCAGGCGTTCAAGACTGTTCACTTGGGCATCGACAACTATTTCAGGGCTTCGAGCGAACCGTACGGTCGAGACGTCAACGTGATGGATGTCGGTCTGACAGCTGGTATTCTCCCATTTGAGAAAATCCAGGCGGAAATCGGTTTTGACTATCTGACGATAGCCGCAAACCCGAACGACAACCATCCTTTCAGCTTCAACGCCAAGATCGCCACGCCTGAAGACTCGATCTTCAAATTTTCCCCTGCCCTCGCCGTCGGTATCTATAACTGTGGCCCGACCAATTACGGAATTACTGGTGATGGCGTAACTCCTCGGGCACCGTTCATAACTTCCGGTCAGAACATCGTCTATGCCCTTGCGGCAAGGACACTTCCCATCGTCGGCAGGATATCCGCCGGCGGTTATCACGGCAGCGCCCGAGCCCTTCAAGACACCCGGGTAACAGTTGATCCCACCGTTAACCACAGCGCGAACGATGGCGTGCTTGTCTCCTGGGACAGGACTATGACCGAGATCACCGACAAGCTCTGGCTGGCGGTAGACTACATGGGCGGGAATAACGTTGATGGCGCGGTCAGCTTCGGCGCATCCTGGGCCTTCTCCAAGAACGTCTCGCTCATCTTCGGTTATGACATTTACACGAAAAAGGCGCTGGCCGGCGCAAACACCTTTACCACACAGCTGGATATCAACATTCCCTGACATAACTTCCAGAAGTTGTACAGCTTTACCAAAATCAAAGTCGTGACGGACAAAATGGAGGCAAGCGATGAAGCTCATAGAAGCCATAATAAAACCATTCAAGCTGGATGAAGTGAAGGATGCCCTGAATGAGGTCGGCATCGAGGGGATAACAGTGAGTGAAGTGAAGGGTTTCGGTCGACAGAAAGGACACACCGAACTCTATCGTGGTGCCGAGTATGTGGTCGATTTTATCCCCAAGGTCAAGCTGGAAATCGCCGTGGCCGATGATCTGGTGGCCAGGGTTGTCGAAACGATCATCAACACCGCCAAAACGGGGCGCATCGGCGACGGAAAGATATTCATCCTCCCCCTGGAGGAAGCGGTGCGCATAAGGACCGGTGAAAAGGGGAACGAGGCCATTTGACGTATTTCGGAAGAACGAATCTATAAGTAATGTGGAGGTTATTATGAAGTTCAAACTGTCAATTATCAAGTTTTTTCTGGTCGCGATCACGGTCCTGACGCCGTTGGTCGTTCTGGCTGAAGAGGCCAAATCACCGGCCGCCCCGGCTGCCACCCCGGCCGCGACTGCTCCTGCCGCTGCACCGGCTGCAGCGCCAGCAGTCGCGGCACCGGCAGTGGCTCCAGCGGCTGCCGCTGCGGCGGCACCGAAAAATGTCGATCCGGTCCTCAACACCGGCGACACCGCCTGGATGCTCGCCGCCGCCGCCCTTGTCCTGCTGATGACCCCCGGCCTGGGCTTCTTCTACGGCGGCATGGTCCGCTCCAAGAACATACTATCCACACTGATGCACTCCTATGTCGCCATGGGGATCGTCGCCGTGCAGTGGGCGGTCATCGGTTACTCCCTTGCCTTCGGCCCGGATGCCTTCATGGGTCTGTTGGGGAACACCAGCAAGATGTTTCTGCACGGGCTGATCACCTTCAAGGACGGTAACCCGGTCTACGCCCTGTTTCAGAACGTAACCACCGAGCCGGGGTCGATTCCCGAGTATGTATTCTCCCTCTACCAGTGCATGTTCGCCATAATCACCGTGGCCCTCATCTCCGGTGCCATAGCGGAGCGTATCAAGTTCTCCGCCTGGTGCCTCTTCGTCCTCCTCTGGACCACCATCGTCTATGATCCGCTTGCCCACTGGGTCTGGATGAGTGATGGCTGGCTCTTCAAGAAGGGCGCCCTCGACTTCGCCGGCGGCACGGTCGTTCATCTCTCCTCGGGTATTTCCGCCCTGGCGGCGATCATGTTTCTCGGCAAAAGGCATGGCTTCCCGACAGAGCGGAT
>JBGPID010000099.1:0-9102 GCA_041484725.1 Geobacteraceae bacterium
CGCGGAACTGGCGAACGCCAACGCGGCGCTCCATGCCGAGATAATAGAACGGAAAAAACTGGAGGAGGAACTGCTCTGGTCCAATCAGAATCTGGAGCAGAGGGTTATGCAGCGGACAGATCAACTGCAGATGAAACAGTTTGAGCTGGAGGCGCGAAACCGGCAACTGGAGGAAACATATCATAAACTCGAAATTTCCCGCGACCGCTATTCAGACCTTTTTGACTTCGCCCCGCTCGGCTATGTCACCATGGACAACAAGGGGATCATCCTGGAAACAAACCTGACCGGCGCCAGATTGCTGGAAACCCCACGGGCAGCCCTTATCGGCATGCCGTTTACATCCTTTCTGAGGAAAGAAGACAGTCGGGAATTCTTCAAGCACCTGCGACAATGCAAACAGGCCAAAGAGCAGGTTGCAACGGAATTGGCCATTGCCTTGGCAGGGGGCGTCACTATTCAGGTCCAATTGTCCAGCGTCGCAACCCGCAGTGACGAAGGTGCGCCCCTCTACCGGACGGCAATCACCGACATAACCAAATTGAAGGAGACCCAGGAAACTATCCTGCGCCTGAACAGGCTCTATCTGGTCCTGAGTGAAACAGCGAAGGCCATTGCCTACTCCACTGATCGCGAAACCCTGTTCCGCGAGATCTGCAGGGTCGCCGTCGAACATGGCGGGTTCCTCCTGGCCTGGGTCGGGGTGGCGGATGTGGAGTCTGGGCTGGTTACATCGGTGGCGTCCCATGGGGTGACCGGGTACCTGGACGGCATACGCATTTCCGGCCGGGACAAGCCCGAAGGACGTGGTCCGACAGGGATCGCCATACGTGAAGGAACCTATTACATATGCAACGACTTCCTCAATGACCTATGCACCCGTCCCTGGCACAAAAGGGCTCAGACCCACGGTTTCAGATCCTCGGCCTCAGTAGCCCTGAAACTGATGAACGGCGAGGTGTTTGGCGTTCTGACCTTGTATTCAGGGGAAAAGGATTTCTTCAAATGGCAATTTATCGATCTCTTGAAGCAGATGGCCGCGGACATCTCCTTTGCCCTCGACAGCCTCGAACGGGAGGTGCGCCGCGTGGAGGCAGTGAATGCCCTGCAGGCGGAAACCGCCGAACGCCTGCGGACAGCGGAAGAACTTCGGGAAAAGGAACGGTTGCTGCTGCAGCAGAGCCGACAGGCAGCCATGGGAGAGATGCTCGGCAACATCGCCCACCAGTGGCGCCAGCCTCTCAATGCCCTTGGCCTCACCATCCAGGATCTCAGCCTGGCCTACGAATTCGGCAGGTTCACCAAGGAGTATCTCGATGCGAGCATAGCCGGGGCAATGGAGATCATCTTTCAGATGTCGCAGACCATCGATGATTTCAGGAATTTTTACAAAAAGGACAAGGAAAAGGGGTGGTTCAAGGTCAACCAGGTTGTGGCGAAAACTGTCTCGCTCATCGAGGCAAATTTCCGGGAACACCGGATCGGCATAGATATCGCCACTGCCGAAGAGATGGAGATCAAAGGCTATCCCAACGAATACGCCCAGGTGCTCCTCAACATCCTGATGAATGCCCGCGACGCCCTGCTGGAAAGAGAAACTGCCGATCCCCGGGTGAAGGTGTGCGGCTGGATGGAAGGCGGCAGGTCCGTGGTAACCCTCGCCGACAATGCCGGCGGCATCGGAGAAGAAATCATCGAGAAGATATTCGACCTCTACTTTACCACCAAGGAGAATGACCTGGGAACCGGCATCGGTCTGTTCATGTCGAAGACCATCATCGAGAAAAATATGGGGGGGCGTCTCACCGTGCGCGATACTGCAGACGGCGCCGAGTTCAGGATTGAGGTTTAGCAGGGATATTCAGGCTTGCGCGCCGAAACGCTGTAGCGTTTCGGCGCGCAAGCCTGTCCATCCCTGTTCATAATCTTTCCCTATTTTTTCCGCTTCTCCTGTTTCGCCTTCAGGAGGTCTCCCAGCGACCCCATGGAAGTACCCGATTCTACCGCGGCCTGGCGGCGGAATGTATCCAATACAGCCTCTTCTTCCTCGGCCGCCCGGGCAGGACCGGCCAGCGCCAGTGAAAGGCGCCGGTTTTCCCGGTCCACGCTCTCCACCTTTACTTCCATTGTTTCCCCTTCCTTCAGTACCTCACGGGGATGACTGATCCGCTTGCCTGAGCCCAGTCTGGAGATATGGATGAGCCCGTCCACCCCTGGGGCAAGGGTGACGAAGGCGCCGAAATTTGTCAGACGGGCCACCCTGCCGGTATGAAACGACCCTTCCGGAAAGGCGTGTGTCACCATCTCCCAGGGGTCGGCCTGGGTCTCCCTGAGGCTGAACGAAAACCTGTCGTTCTCCCAATTGATCTGTTTGACCACCACCTCCAGCTCTTGTCCCACGGTCAGAACCTCATTGATGTCGGCGACACGTCCCCAGCCGATCTCGGAGATGGGGAGAAGCCCCTCCACGCTGCCGATGGAGAGAAAGGCGCCAAACTCACGGATGGAGGTGACCGTCCCTTTGACCGTCATCCCTTCCCGGAGAGTTTCCCGGAGTTCCTCTTTCTGCTGCCGGCGCTCTTCTTCCAAGATCGCCCGGTGGGAAAGGATGATGTTACGCCCCTTTTCTCCATATTCGGTGATACGGAAAGAGAGATGCCGGCCGACGTATGCGTCCGGATTATCCGTCCGTCTCAGCCCCATCTGGGAATAGGGGCAGAAGGCGCGCACGCTGCCGGCGACCTTTACCTCGAAGCCCCCCTTAACCTCCTTCTCCACACAACCATCCACCGGAATGCCGCTGCGCCAGGCGTCTTCCAGCTGGCTCTGCCCGGCAGCCCCGCCCAACTTGGTGGTGAAGCGCATTTCATTGTTGGAAGACGACAGAAACCAGGCGGTGACGGTATCACCTTCCCTGACGGTCAGGTTACCCTCCCCGTCGAGCAGCTCTTTCTTGTCCAGGAACCCTTCTCCCTTTCTTCCCGTATTGAGGAAAACCCACTCTCCGCTGATCTTGAGGACCCGCGCCGTCACCTTCTCTCCCGGCTCCAGGCGGCCCTGGTCCTTGAAGCTCTGTTCGAACAGCTCCGCAAAACTTTCTTCCTCGATTGTCTCTGTTGGTTCCCTTGTCTCTTTGTCCATGAACGTACTTACCTCTTGAGTTGGTTTTATCTGAATAGCATAACTGTTTGATTATTCATTTGTGTCTTTTTGTACGTATTTCGAGAAACAGCCTTTTCCGGGGCAGAATTTATCAGAGCTGTTTCCCCAAAAGATTCCTCCCCACCCAGTTGGTGGCGAACTGATAGGCGATGCGCCCGCTCCGGTCCCCCTTTTTCTGCGACCAAATGATAGCCTCATCCGCAGCTTCCCTTGTCCATTCCAGGGTGGCGTCGCTCTTCCGGCAAAGCTTCTCTATCCACTGCCGGGTCACGCTTAGATATTGCTCCTGACTGAAGGGATGGAATGAAACCCAGATCCCGAACCGGCCGGAGAGGGAGATCTTCTCCTCAACAGACTCACCGTGATGAATCTCCCCTTCCACCATCATGGCCCCCCGGTTGTCGCTCTCGTATTCTGGGAGGAGATGCCGACGATTGGAGGTGACATAGATCAGGACATTTTCCGGTGGTGCGTAGACAGAGCCGTCAAGCGCGCTCTTCAGCATCTTGTAGCTCGATTCGCCCACATCAAAGGAAAGGTCGTCGGAAAAAATGATGTACTTGTATGGCTCGTCTTTGATTGCATCCACTATATCCGGCAGGTGGATAAGATCGTCCTTGTCCACCTGGATAACCCGCAACCCCCGGGGGGCATAAGTATGGAGAAGCGCCCGCACCAGCGATGATTTGCCGGTGCCGCGAGACCCCCACAGGAGGATATTGTTGGCGGGAAGACCGGCCAGGAACTGGCGGGTGTTCGTCTCCACGACCTGTTTCTGTTTGTCGATCCCCAGCAGATCATCCATGTGGAGGCTCTCGATGCTGAAAATCGGCTCCAGGAACCCCGCAAACGAATGCCGCCGCCAGTTGGCCGCGTGGCATTCGCCCCAATTTACTTTCGCCGCCGGTTTCGGCAGGAGTTGCTCCAGAGATGTCAGTACCCGTTTCAATTGTTCAGTCAGTTCCAGTTCCATATCCATGATTCATCATCAGGAGGTTGTGTCACTCCCCCCTCATTCACCCCTCATTATTTTCTCGCCGCAGCAACGCGGATTCCCAGTTCCCGAACAAGATCGTCATATGCCGCTACGGATTTTATAAGTGGCCCATCCTTGCGGGCGGTTTCATCGAACAGCCGCAGTTTTGCATTGAAGTTACCCGCCCTGTTCCGCAGGTTCCGGATGCTTTCGCTAAGGAAGCCCTTCTCCTTCCTGTCCGTCTCTTTTCCGGCCAGGAACGATTTGGTCTTCTTCCAGTATTCATCGGTGCTCTCCAGATAGGAGCTCAGGGTTTCGAGAAAAGAGAGGGTAGAGGCTGATATATCGGATGTGGTCTTAAGCTTCAGCTGGACATCATCCATGTCTTTGAGGAACGGACCGTCGGTAAAACGGACCAGTTCCGACACCTCCGCCGGTTTCCCGGGGTCAAGGGCCTCGGCCCTTGTGACGAACTGCTGCGCGGTTGCCAGGTACCTGGTGATGGCGACCGAAGCCGCATTCAGGGAGAGGACCCCCTGGGAAGCGAACTTGGACAACAACGATGCCTGGCCTGCGTAGGGAATGGGGAGGAACCGGGCAACTCCGGCCGCCATGGATCCCGCTTCAATATATTTTGCGTATCCGGAGAGATTGGCCGTCATCCACGTAACAAAGCCTGCGAAGTCCGTCATGGTCTGACGCTGGGTTTTCACGTCCGCGGCGATCTCCCGGAGCCTTTGGTAATTCTTCAACGCCAGCGCGTCGCCACTGATGGCCGGACTGTTTTCGAAAATGCGGAGCTTTTCCTTCAAAAGGGCATTTTCTTTGAGCAACTCCGCAATTGCTGTCTCTTTCTGCCCCGCCATCGCGGCGGAAGCGGGCGCTTCTTCCGCCATGACCGGCGCGGAGCAAAGTCCCGCCGCCAATATAACGTAGATAAAGGTGTAAAACATCCCGCGCAAACTTCTCCCCCTTGTCTGAAAAATATTGGCTTTAATACTGCAACAAACGGAAACGGATTGCAAGCCTTATACGGGCGTTCAGCCGCAGCTGTAACCTGCGGCTGAATAGATAAATAAAAGAGGGGGGAGATTGCCATCTCCACCCTCCCTTGGGAAAATAGGCCCAATAAAATTACTTGAATAAGGTGGTATGGAGAAAAGCAGGCACGATATCGGAACACGATATAGTCATTTTGATGGGTTAATTATCCGGATGTGGTTTGGGATATCGATATTTAAGATCGGGATAAGCGACGATGTCTGGAGCAACCGGCAATCCCTGTTATTCGGCCAGAAGGCGTTTTATCGTCGCGTCAAGGGTTTTCCTCATTTCATCGGTAAGGCCCATATATTTCTCGACGACAATCCCTTTTTTGTCGATGAGGACAAGGGTCGGGATGGAACGGAGCCCGTATTCGGTCTGCAAATTCTCATCGGCCAGGGCGACCGGATAGCTTAGTTTAAATGGCGCGACAAATTCATTCAGATCGTCGTGATCTTCATCGAGGCTCAAGCCGAGAATCTGCAATCCCTGTTTGCCGTATTTTCTATTGAGCTCAATAAGGTGGGGAATCGACCTCTTGCACGGTTCACACCAGCTGGCAAAAAAGTCGAGAACCAGCACATGCCCCTTGTAATTGGCCAGAGAAACCGTCTGACCGGACGTGGTGGTAACCTTGATGGAGGGGGCCAGCTGCCCCTTCTGGAATGTGGCGAAAGCTGCCGGCGGCATGGTCAGCAGAAAAAAGGCCAGAAGGAACCCACTTACGAAAATGCTCCCTTTATGGAAAGTGATATTTTTCAAATCAGAGCGCCTTTTTGATGAGTGCATCCAGTTGTGCCTTGGGAACGGCTCCCACCACCTGGTCCACCACCTTCCCTTCCTTGAAGAGGATTACGGTGGGGATGCCACGCACGCCGTATTTGGCCGGAGTGCCGGGGTTGTCGTCAACATTGACTTTACCGACCTTCACTTTACCCTCATACTCATCGGCAATGGTGTCGATCACTGGAGCTATGGCTTTACAAGGAGCGCACCAGGTGGCCCAAAAATCCACCAGAACCGGAATTTCCGACTGCAGGACATCGGTATCAAAATTAGTGTCGATAAACGTTAAAACCTTTTCGCTGGCCATTTGAAATATCTCCCTTTGGCATTGTAATATATAAGAATTAAACTAAGGAATAATAGCCGAATTATCGAAATAAATCAAGGAGTAAAAAGCGTAGTGAGGTGGCGGGCCAGCGGGCGCCCGCCCAAGACTCGGCTTCATATCTAGTTGACAGCACGTGACAAGTAAGTAAATATAAGATAATCACAACCACCGACAAGGGCAGGTGTTCATGCGCTACTTTCCCATTAACCTGGATATTCGCGGCAAACCGGTCGTCGTTGTCGGTGGCGGAACCGTTGCCGCCCGTAAATGCCAAACGCTTCTGGCTGCCGGCGCACGGGTTACCGTTATTGCCCCGACAGTGACGGCCCGCCTCCGGGAACTTGCGGAAAAAGGTCGAGTCAGCCATCTTGCGCGCAAATACACCGGGGGAGACCTTGCCGGTTCATTTCTCGTCTTTGCCTCCACAGACAGCCACCTGGTCAACCGGGCTGTGGCAAAAGAGGCGAAGAATAGCGGCATCCTGGCCGATGTCGTCGATGCGCCTGATCAGAGCGACTTTACCTCCCCGGCGGTGGTCTCCAGAGGTGGACTGATGATAACCATTTCCACCGAGGGGGAATCTCCTGCCCTGGCTCGAAAGATCCGCGCTGAACTGGAACAGCGTTACGGCCCTGAATACGTCGAACTCATTAAAATCTTGGGCAGAGTGCGTGAAAAGCTGTTGACTGAAAAGAGGAAGAGTTCGTATAATAAAAAGCTTTTGCTAAACCTTGTCGAACAGGAGCTGCCGGCGCTTCTCAAAGAACGTTCCGCCGCTGAAATAGACAATCTGCTCCGGAAGCTTTGCGGTCCGGGTTTTTCCCTGGCCGAACTGGGGATGGGAGAAAAGGATAAGAAATGAACGCCCTGCTTTTTTACAGCACACTCTGCATCTATTTCATCGCTACCATAACGTATATGGTTTACCTTGTGAAACCTCGGGAGATACTCGGCCGGGCCGCGCACTGGTTGATCGCCGGCGGATTTCTCGTCCACTGTGCCTTTACCGTTGCCCGCTACTTCGAGGCGGGACACACCCCCATAACCAATCTCCATGAATCGCTCTCCTTCTTCAGCCTTACCGTTATCGGCGTATTCATTGCCTTCGAGCGCAAGTACCACGTCTTCATCCTCGGCTCGTTCGTAACACCCCTTGCCCTCATCCTCATGCTCGCCTCGAGCCTCTACCCTTCCGCCATTCCCGAGCTCCCCCCTGCGCTTATGAGCAAATGGCTCTTCGTCCATTCGACCTTGGCCTTCATTAGCTATGCGTCCTTCGCTGTCGCCTTCGGCGCCGCCATCATGTACCTGATCCAGGAGCGATTCCTCAAGAAAAAACGGCTGGGGCCCCTCTACCAGAAGCTTCCCTCCCTCGATATCCTGGACGAGATCAACTACCGCTGCCTTACCATCGGCTTCCCCCTGCTGACGGTCGCCATCATCACCGGCGCCATCTGGGCCGAAACAGCCTGGGGGACCTATTGGAGCTGGGACCCCAAGGAGACCTGGTCCCTGATTACCTGGTTCATCTATGCCGCCCTGCTCCACGGCAGACTCACCACCGGCTGGCGCGGCAAGAGGGCGGCCTTGTTCTCCATAGTCGGCTTTTTTGTCCTCCTTTTCACCTTTCTCGGTGTCAATCTCCTTCCGAGTGAATCGATGCACAGCTATCAACGCCTTCTCGGAGGCAAGAACTAGATGAATATAGTCGTGGTGGGGCTCTCTCACAAGACAGCCTCCGTGGAAATACGGGAGAAGGTCGCCTTCGCCCCGAACCAGATGGAAAAACCGCTGCGGGAGCTGGTTGCACTGCCGGACATCAACGAGGGGGTGATCGTCTCCACCTGCAACCGGGTGGAGATCTACGCCTCCTCCCATGATGTTGCAGGGGGGATGGCCAGACTTAAACGCTTCCTGGCCGATTATCACCATATCTCCCTGGAGACACTGGAACCGCACCTTTACAGCTACCACGGGGAAGCGGCAATACATCATCTCTTCCGCGTTGCCTCCAGCCTCGACTCGATGGTGGTGGGAGAACCGCAGATCCTCGGGCAGATCAAGACCGCGTACGGTTATGCGGCCGAATACAAGGCCTCCGGCATCATCCTCAACCGCTTCCTGCACAAGGCCTTTTCCGTGGCCAAACGGGTGCGCACCGAAACCAGGATCGCCTCGTCGGCCGTTTCCGTATCTTTCGCCGCGGTGGAGCTGGCAAAGAAGATTTTCAGCGACCTCACCGACAAGACCGTGATGCTGATCGGAGCGGGGGAGATGTGCGAACTGGCCGCCAAGCACTTCTTAAGCAGCGGCGTGCGCGGCGTCATGGTCACCAACCGTACCTATGAACGGGCAGTGAGACTGGCCGAGGAGTTCGACGGCAATGCGGTCCGCTTCGAAGACCTCTTCGATCAGCTCCACAAGGCGGATATCATTCTCTCTTCCACCGGTGCCACCCACTTCATCATCGGCGCCAGGGACGTGGAAGCGGTGATCCGCCAGCGCAAGCAGAAGCCGATGTTTTTCATCGACATCGCCGTTCCCCGCGACATCGACCCCAAGGTTAACGATGTCGCCAACGTCTATCTCTACGATATGGACGACCTCCAGGGGGTAGTGGCATCGAACCTCCAACTGCGCGCCGAGGAGGCGAAAAAGGCCGAAGGGATTATCGACCAGGAGATCGGCCGGTTCTTCAACTGGCTTTCCTTGCTGGAGGTGACGCCAACCATCGTGGCGCTCCGCTCCCGCTTCGAAGAGGTCCGCCAGGCAGAGCTGGCCAAGACCCTCGCCGGCTGGAAGGATC
>JBGPID010000100.1:0-8906 GCA_041484725.1 Geobacteraceae bacterium
AGCCACCGCGGCAAGGAGTTCATCTCCATTGCGGAAGCGGCGGAGGCGGGGACCAGGACCAACAACATCCCGGTCAAGGCCCTGTCGCTCCGTGGTGTGCCTGTCTTCAACTCCCCCGGAGCCAACGCCAATGTCCCCAACATGGTCGGTCAGATCTCAACCGCAATGGCCAATGCCGGCCTGAACATCCACAACATGATGAACAAGTCCAGGGGTGAGATGGCGTACACACTGGTGGATATCGACAGCGAAGTGCCGCAGAAGGTGATCGACGACATCGGCGGGATCAAGGGGGAAGGGGGTCCTGGCGGTGACCTGCCGCAGGAAGCATGACAGACAGGCTCAGGTTGAGGTTCAGAAAACCTTAAACTGAACCTCCACGCGAGGTTAAAGGGCAAAGACCATTCCTTGCAATTCGTCCTCAGATTCCGTGATGAACTGCTCGAAATCCTCATCCTTCAACTCCGCCATCTCGCTGAGAGTGGTTGTCTTCAATGTATCAATCTCGCAATCGCTATTGTTATAAGTCGTATTGTAGAAGAAAAGCCGTTTCTCTTTTCTCAGCCCCATCTTCAGTAACTGCTCCGCTCCTTTTCTGATAAGCCGCAATCTATCGTACATTTCCGCCCGATTCCTCACCAGCCAGACACCGAGGTAGATGGGACTTTGCACGTTTCTGACATCACCGATGAATTCGCCGCGTAACAGGCTGTCCCGGTCGGGGGACAGATACGGGACAAAATCCAGGTGTTCGGCAAGTTTTCGGTCCGTCGCATAAAACTTTCCGCTCTCCGGCTCCAGGGTGAAGACGATGGTGCGCTCGATTGCCTGGCCGAAACTCTCGAACAGAACCCCCTTATACTCATCAAAGTCGAGGTTCTGCAGAATAAAATTTTCCTGCCGCTTGATCCGCTTGATGATGTCCAGGAGCCAGGTTTTGATGTTCTCGTTGTCTATCCGGTACTTTTTCAATTCGGTTTTGATATAGTTAAAATCCTTTCCGCCATAGAGATACATCATCAGATTCCGATAAATGTCGCGGACATTATTGTACCTGCTGAACTGGTACACGAGATCATAACTGAAGATTTCGATCTTTCTGAGCTGCCAGATAAATGCCGCAATTTCGACTTCTCTGCTGTTTTTTCTGACCCCTATGCGCTGCGTTGACTTCATAACCTCAAGATATTTTGATTCGTATTCGGTGTAAACCGTCGTATCCCTCTTACTGCTCTTCGCCAAATATATCGTATACCTGGTGAATTCACCCAGCCTGCTTTCCACGTCAATATTATTCACGCCGAAGGTCGAGAAGACCTGCAGGGTGCCCAGACCTTCACCGGTTCTGACCTTTTTCGTAGTCTTCCCCACGAAGAGCGGCAGCATATCCGCTCCCCTTTCAAGTCTCTCCTCAGCGATACCAGCTCCGTTATCGAGAATGGTGAGTAGAACCCTGTCATCCCTTTCCGACAGACTTATCTCGATAATGCCGTGTCTGCCGGCTTCTTTTATGGCATCGATGGAGTTTGAGACGAGGTTGATCAGGGCGCGGCTGAAACTCATGTAATTGCCGTTGACGGGGGGAATCTTGGATGACAGTGTCAGTCTTATTTCGCAGGGGACAGTGGCGGCCTCGATAACCGGAATAACCCGGTCTGTGATCAATTCCTTAATATTTATCTCATGACTTATCTTGACCTTGTCCTCATACATGTTCAGGGTGTTGAGGAGCGCCGTGGTTTCCCGGTTGATATCTTCGATGACCTTGTTGAAGTTATCGACGGAGAGCATGGATGCCATGTCAAGGAGGACCTTCAGCGACTTTTTTGCGTCGTGACGAACCTTGCCCAATTCCTCGGCAACGGTAAATTCCTTGGTCTTGGCCGATACCATCCTCTCCCGGAGTTCTCCAGCCCTGGCCGACATCAGATGGAATTTCATCTTGCGGTAGGCAATTTCCTCTTCAAAGGCAAAGCCTTTGCTGTTGAAAAAATCTATGGAACTGATCAGCTTTTCCCAGACATAGAGATATATATGGGCGTCTGGGGAGACACTGCCGGCCAGTTTTTCCACAAAGGCGGAACCGATCCCTTTTCCCCTCCCGAAAGGGCTGCTTACCAGCTTATAGATGTGGAACTGCGTTTTTTCCGCATTTGAGTAAACAAGGAGGTAGCCGAGCAGTTCGCCCTCTTCATCCCAGACGTAACTGTGTTCGTAATCTATATCCAGCGCCCTGTGTTTTTCGTATGGGGTGGGAATCAAAACCGAGTCGATATTGAGGAATGGGATCTGTCGTATCCTCTTCTCATAGGTGGCGTTTAGTCGCCTGATAAAGGGAAAATCGCCGAGCTGTGCCGTCATATAATTTGTTTACCTTTCTTTTTACGCTCACCTGTAAAATCAAGCGGAGGGATAACTCAATGACCCGTTTTCATTTGAAACAATTTGGAAATAGTTTATTATTTTATCACGGAAATCAATTTATTGCACTCCCTTACGTCGAAGCCATTGGGCTTCACAGTTTCTTCATGGTGAACCGGGAAGATAATTCAGATGGGTTATGCATATCCTGACACACAACGTCAGAACCCAGAATTTAACTGGCGTCAAATCATGCCGGGAGAGTGCGGTTTTTCGCCTGTTCGCCGGAGATTACCATGTAGGTGCTGCTGGCGCGGGCTATGAGCTGCTCGTTTTCATCCAGAACATCGCACTCCACCAGTCCGGTCGTCTTCCCCTTCTTGACAACTTTACCCACTGCCAGGAGCTTTCCCTTCCATACCGGCTTCAGGTAGTTTATCTTCAATTCCAGGGTGGTCAGCGCCTCCCCCTCCTCCAGCATGGTAGCAAAGGCCACGCCCATGGCGGTATCGGCGATAGTGCAAATTACCCCTCCATGGAGTGTCCCCATGGTGTTGACATGATGTTCCGTCATCTCGATCTCGATCACGGCCTGGCCGAGCTGCACCGATTTAACGCTGAAGCCGAGCAGTTTGGCAAGAGGCATGATCGGCTTGCCACTTTCAATCATTTTCCTGACACGGTCAAGCATGGCTGTCATTAACGGTATCCCCTTTCGCCCATAGCAATGGATCTCTTTCTTTTTTGAATAATATCAGATGGATTGATAATAAACGGGCATTCACTTTTTCGCGTTAAAAGTGTATCACCCCTGTTGAACGGTTGTCAAAGTGATATCCACAAAAAATACATTTTCATTATTATCCATGATATAAAAGGACAATATGACGGCTTACAGCCGCGCATGGGTGCATTGCGAGGAAACGAAGGGCGCGTTTCTTAAACCTGCAGGATGGTTCTTCCAGAAAGGCAAGCAGGGCGATATCCATGGGTACTTCATAACCAGAGCTGAAAATGAGGGGCGCTTCACGAGGGAATTTTTAATGGAGTGGCTGAAGTTTTATGATGAACAGAAAGGGGAAATCCATGGGAAGAGAACTCTATGTGGGAAATATTCCTTATGAGGCCACGGAATTTGATCTGCGCCGGCTTTTTGCGGTGGCCGGCAGCGTCAGTTCGATCCATCTGATAACCGATCCCGAAAGCGGCCAGTTCAAAGGATGTTGTTATATAAAGATGGCAACCGCTGATGAAGCAAAAGAGGCGATCAACTCACTGGATGGCGCCCGGCTGATCAATCGGCTTATCACCGTCAGTGAAGCCCGGCCGCAAAAGCCAAAAGGGCGCCCAGTCGCCGGTGACCGCGGGAAGCGCGGACAGGACGAAAGAACGCGGAAAAGAGGGAAATGAAATTCTCGTAAGGGAAATAGAGGGGCAGCCCCTGACGCTGGACAATAATCTTCCCCCTCGGCACTCAAACCGTCAGAAATCCGTCAGGAACAAGGCACGTGGCGAGCATCACCATATTGATCTCCCGGTGGTCGGTCCAACTGTCGGTTTCCCTGTTTTTCTCATCCAGCCAGAACCTCTCGATAATTTGGCCGAGCGGCACAAACCCCGTAAGGGCTTCGACCTTACGCTGCAGGGGACCTTCGCGGCCGAATAAATCCGGATTCCCGGCAATGCATCCCTGCACCTTTCCGACACCTTTAAGGCCGATGGCCAGCCCCAGTTCGCGGAAGGCAAGACGCTGCCTGGCGCGGTATTTCAGGGGGTTGTCTGCCGCGAACGACTCCAGTCCGAGCAGGGCCGCATCCAGAACGCCATCCAGGAGGTCCGGGGTTCCGAAACCGCCCTTGACCATCAGTTGCGCTATTCTCCAGGCGTCGAACAGGAGACCGCCGATGCCGAGCGGGTCATCCGTGCTCCACTTCTCTTCCCGGCAGATATCTGCCATATCGCCGATATCGGTGCTCAGGTCGGGCCACGATGACTCCCCGAACTCTCCCGTTGCCAAAGCCTGCAGCTCACTGTAGGTGACGAGGCCGTCGAGCGGGTCATGCTGCCCCATGGCGAGGACGAGCGGATAGCCGAGATCGATGCTCATCTTCCAGTACATCCTCTTCCGGCCGTCGCCGGGGTGCACATATGTGAACCCGGCATGGGCCGTTTGCGCCAGTTCCATCGCCCACCTGTTATAGGCGGGATCGCCGGTGACCCGGCCGACGCGATTCAGCGCATGCATCCACTTTGTCAGATAATGGTAGTACTGGCCGTCACGTTCCCATTCCAGGCGCTCGTTAGGCGGCTCGCCCCGCCTGCGTTCGTCCAGTTGCTTGCCGATCCTTAAGCCCCCCCTTGTTGGATGAACCTCTCCTTCATTCGCGTCGAGGCCGCTGATCCAACCCATTCGCGGGCCGTCCTGACGATGTCGGCCGAGTGTATGATGCACCTGGTCTACGAGGCGCAGCGCCAGTCCACGGAAATTTTCATCACCGGTCCGGCGGTAAAGTTCGAGAAAGTTGCATACGGCGAACGCATCGGTCCAGAGGTAGCGCCTCGGGGGTTTCCTCACGGATGAAAGTCCGGTCATATAGGCAAAGTCAAGCATGATTTCCCGGGCGATGGATATGGATGCATCTGGTTCCATGATTCCTCCTCCACCTTTGACAACGGCCTATTCTATCACAAACATTTCAGTTTTCAGTTCAGATGCCGATAAAAAAACAGTAAGCATCATTTTTCCCGATAATGCAACATGGTTTCAAAGTATTCCTGATGGCGATTGGCATTTTCCGATATTATTGAAAAGAATCAAGCATTTCTTTTAGAAGCAATGGATTTGTCGAACAAGGCCCTGCATCGGCTTTTCGCAGGCAAAAAGGAAATTATTATGAGGCATTTCGTAAGTTACGTTATCGTCGCAGGTGTTGTTCTGGCAACAGCAACGGCAGCTTTTCCCGCCTCTCCCGGCCCGACGGCAAAAGAGAATATCAAGGAAACCGCCATCGTCCCCGCCAAACCAGCTGAAAAGACGACGGCAGTGCCAACCCCGGCTGAAAAGACGGTTGTCAAAAAGAGCCCGATAAAGGATGGACATAAAAGCAGAAGAGCGTCCAGGCATAGTTCCGCAGACAGAGCCGGGGTAACCGAAGCCGCGCCCGGTGAAAGGCTCTCCATCAGGCAGGTCATGGAACTCTTGAAGACAACCAGAAATTTTGCGGGTAAAAACCTGAGCGGCCTCCGTCTTGTCGCCTTCGACCTGACCAAATGCAACCTTAAGGGCGCCGATCTGAGCAATGCGGATCTGGAGCGGGCGGACCTGGAGGAGTCGAATCTCGAACTGGCCAATCTTAGCGGGGCGAACATGAGAATGACCGACCTGAGGATTACCGGCCTGAGGGGAGCAAAGCTCGACCGCGCAAGCCTCGACGGCGCCCTCTGGCAGGACGGGACGATCTGTGCGAAGAGATCCATTGGGCTTTGCAGGGAGCACCCTGATCGGTTTGGGACCAATTAATGCTGTATCCAGACTGGCTGGGATGTGAGTTCCCCGGACCTTCTTTTTCTCCTTAAACTGAGGCAATATACCTCTACAAAAAAGCCCGCGAAATATCATCGTCGCCCAAACGTAACTATTCTGCTATATTGACGCTGCTTTTTCATATATCCTGAGAAACATATTCCTGTAAGGAGCAACACATGTTCCGCCACTTTACGCTGATTATTTCCCTCGTGTTAATTTCAGCAAAACCTTTGTACGCTTCGGTGTGTGACGATTGGAACAACCTGGAAAAGGGAATCAGGGACAATAGCATCGACCGCAAGGCGGTCGCACGAAAAATAATCGAGCTCGACAGGGGACTTCTGGGTACGTACAACGGAAAGATCGGAAGCGCTCCTTACCATTTTCCGATCAAGGGCTATGGTCCGAAAAGCATCGGCGGCAAGCGCGGCAGCGACTACCAACACGCCAGTTATGACTTCTATGCCGGAAACAGGCATGGCGGACACCCGGCCCATGATCTCTTTATCCGCGACAAACGGCGCAGCGGCCTGGAGAGCGGCACGGGAAAGCCGGCGGAGATAGTCGCCTTTGCCGGCGGGGTAGTGATTGCGGTGAATCCCGCATGGGAATACCCAAGTCCGATCAGGGGCGGGAAGTACATCTGGATATTCGATCCGGTGAACAACCGTTTTTACTACTATGCCCATCTGGGGAAGCCGCTCGTCGCGCCCGGAGACATGGTGAAAGCCGGCGATTCGATTGCCCTGCTCGGCAGATCCGGCAAAAATGCCTGGCCGAAAAGATCGCCGACCCATCTTCACTTCATGTGCCTCTCTTTCAACAATGGCAGGATGACACCCCGTAACACGTATCGGGATCTACTCGATGCCGAGACAGATTGATTCTTCCCTCACTTGCAATCAAAGTCAGGCTGGAGCTGATTCATGTAGGAATAAAGCAAGACCCCCGGGGCGCTACTCTCCGGGGGTCTCATAACTTATGCCTTTATTTCCTGGCGCAAGCCCTGTTACTTCTTCTCTTGCGGGTAGCCCCTGCGCAGTTCGCTCGCCATCGCGTTAATCTCCGTCAGTTCCCCCCTCATCACGCTCCAGCCGTTCGTGTAGGCGTAGGAGGGACTGTTGTGAAAGGTCCCCTGGATTGCGTATAAACGACTCCCGAAAAACATGGAGGAGAGTTTCAGCTCTATCGGTGTATGCGCTTCATTGAAAGTCAAAACGTTCGGGAACGGGTAGGCGTAACCCTCTGCCTGCCGCAGGATGCCGTCCTTGTAAAGAGCAGCCACCGTGCGGATCCCTTCGGCCATCAGGCGGTCCGTCTCCCTGACCATCCGGTCCCCCTTGGCAAGCTCACCCTTGGCGAAGGTTGCAGAATGGCATTGGGTGCAGGTTTTTACCATCCGGTCGCGCGGTCGCCGGCCCACTCTTTGTCTTCCGGCATGGGCATGCGCAGGAAGGTGCATCCCCAGGCTTTCCTGACCTCATGATCGCCGCTTTGCATGTGGCAGGTCTGGCACGTCGGCGCTGCGGACTCCGCCGGGATTATTGATACCTGCTTCAGCAAAGCACTCACCCCATGCTTCGAATTGGTATATGTTTCCCATTGGGCATAGTCCAAACCCGCATGACAGGTCTGGCAGGCCTAGGGCTGCCTTGCTTCCGCAACCGAAAAGGTGTGACGGGTATGGCAGGCGTCGCATGAGGCGATGCCTCCTCTGGTTACAGGCCCATTCTTCATCTTTGCAGGTTTGCAGGCCTGAACCGATTTATTCTCGTTTCATTCCGCTAATCACCGGCTTCAGAGAAAAAGCCTTATTGCCTTCGCCCCCTTGCATCCCCTGAGCAGCGTCGCGTCTCCGGTGATCCTTCCCACCAGGTTTACCTCGCTTATGGGGACTGGATCAGGCCCAGTGCTCATGGGAGTCGGGCCGAAGAATATCGCCAGGGCGTGCCCCGGAGGCCAGAAACCGATATCACCCGTTTTCACCTGCACTGTTGCCGTTTCATCCAGCGGCATGTCAACCGGCACCTCGAAGTAGAACTCATCGCCCCATTCGCTGGGGCAGACCTCCAGGGGGAGCGCAGCTACAATAGCCTGTGCGCAGGGAGTATCGAAGAACTTCGACTCCAGAGAAAGATCGCCGACAATGATTTTCACAGTTTGAGACATGATCCCTCCTTAAGGTAACACGAAAATTGATGATCACCGCTTCTCCCGTCGGGAAAATTACGGGCCTCTATGCTTCGTAAGCTCGGATTAATAACATTGGTACGGTTTTCATAATTTCATAACGGAATCGATTTTTCACCTGTCATTAGTTACAGGTGCCTGGCGTTTTTTCCAGGCATCCGAAGGCGGGTATATGGTCGTGCACGGGGTGATCTCAAGCGGCGCGGAGAGCCAGCTCTTCGTCGTTTCCAGCCATTTCGTGAAATGGGGCATTTTCTTGTGGGCCGCTACGGCCGTGTCGTCCTTGTATACCTCGAACAGGTAGAGAGTATTCGGATCGGCATTATTACTGACGATGTTGAACATCAGGCAGCCGGACTCCTTCTTCTCCGAGCCGATGGCGTCGGCCAACATCTCCTTCAGGAACTGCTCGCGAAATTCGGCCTTTATCTTGATCTTCACTACCAACGCGCTCAGGCCCTTTGGTTCCGCTTTCTTGGCTGCCTGCTTCTCCCCGGCCTGGACGGACGCTGATGCAAACAGAGACATCAACAACAGGGCTGCAAGAACAAAAATGGACTTTTTCATTTTACTCCCTCCGTAAATATTTTTTATAGAATAACTATTCTGCGCTATTTGTCTACGTAGGGGCAATTCATATGCGAAGCCGGTGAGATTCTCTCCGAATTTCCCCTGCAAGGCCAATTTTCCTGCAAAACAGTCATGCCGGCATGGTGATCATCTCCCACAGCGTGATCTCGATAGGTTCGGCGCACAGCTCACCGGCCTTCGCCTTCAATTCCACGAGATAGGGCATCTCCAGGTGCTCATCGAGGGCCTTCTTGCTTAT
>JBGPID010000101.1:0-8898 GCA_041484725.1 Geobacteraceae bacterium
GAGCTGGGAGCAGCCTTGCGCGGATCCGCGCTCCGGAGAAGTCCCAAAAGTTCAACGGCGCGGACCTCGGGGGATTCTCGTCCACCCAAACGCGCAGGACCGAGACGGTTTTCGGCGGCCGGCCGGCCGGCGTGAAGCTCCCGGTCCCGTCCTCAAAGCGGACCGGACGGAGCGTGATCGTCTCCCCGTCGGGGGGGTCCCAATAGTTAAAGGGCGAATCGATAGGCATAGGCGCTCTCCTGGATGGATCTCGTTCGGATCCGGCCGATCCCTGGAAAATCATGCGACGTACCGCCACGCCACGTAAGATTACAAGGGGAGAGGGGCGATAACCTCTCAAACTCTCCGATGATAAATCCTGTCTTTCTCATCGGGAAACTCCTATGCGGGAATGCGGCGAACCTGGGCGTGCCGCGCGTTCATCGTCGCTAAATAGTCATCGGTCCATGCCGGGTGATAAACCTCTGCGGTCAGGCCGGCCTGTTGGATCAATCGCACCAGCGCGGGATCCGAGACGGCCGATACAATGCGGCCTGTCACGGGCAACGCGCGCCGGTCACGGTATTCATCCGTCGCGGGGAAAATTTGCATGTAGAGGGACAGCTGGGCGATCACGGTCACGTCGGGGACGATCTTGGCCTCGACGATTTCCGTCCGATCGGGATAAAGGACGATCGCATCGGCCCATCGGCGGCGGACGCCGAGCATCGCGTAAGTCGTCGGGTCGTATTCCATTTTTCCGTAATCCGCGCCGATCGGTCCGACGAAAACGTGGGTCCGCACCTCGACGTTCGGCCGCCGCTCGGCGATCCACTCGGCGAGCAGGCGGGTTTCCGCCGGGGTGTACCGGCGGTTTCGGGCTGACTTCGCATCGGTCATGCCGGAAAGCATAAGCCGGGATTCTTGCCGTTGTCAAGTGGAAAATAAAAGCGTAGATGGTAGGCTATCAAAAAGCGCCAGAGGAACAACGGCCACGCGATCTCGCGCGGCCCACACCACACACAAAGGGGGACACCATGCCACGATTGAGTCCAGAACAATGGGCGGCGAAACTTGCAACCCGCGCATCGGCCGCCGGCCAGGATTGGCTCGACGGTGTTAAAAACCCGGTCCGGGATCCGGTCCAGGCCGCGCTCAAGGCCGAACCGAAATACCGGGCGAAGATGCAGGAGTCCTTGCAGAAGGGGACCTGGGCCAAGAAAATGGCGAAGGTCGACTCGGCCGCCATGAAGGCGACGGCCGAGCGGGTCGGGTCGGGTGCTTACGTCCAGGGCATCACGGCCCGGGCGGATAAAATCCAGGCCGCCGGCGCGCGGATCCTTCCTAAAATTTACGCCGTGGCCGACAAGGTCGCGGCCATGCCCGACGCGACCGATGGCGATCGCGACGCTCGGATGCTGGCGAACGTCAAGGGCCTGCGCGAGATCAAGGGGGCATAATCGACACCATGCCGGCCGCGCCCGTTGACCTATAACAATTCGACTCAGGAGGTTTCCCCATGCTACACCTTGCCGCATTTTATCAGTCCGTGGATCCAGCGGGCGCGTATGTCCAGCTCGCGGCTCCCGCCGACGACGCCTTGACGGTGAACACGCCGAGGATCCAGGTCCCGCCGTTGAACCAGGTTGTCATGCTCGCCGCCGGGCTCGAAAGCGTAGTCGCGCCGCTTGCCCGGATCGTCGCGCCGTCGCTGCTGACGTTGTCGCGGAACCAGATTCGGCCGGTATCGACGGCCGTCGCCGGTCCGGTGCTCGTGCTCGCGCCGCATCGGCTTATGGATCTACGGGATGATCCGATCATGCTGGTCCCGAGTGAGCAACTGACCCTCGAGATCAACACCAACCCGGCCGCCGTCCAGATCCAGTGGGGGCTTGTCTTGTTTTCAGACATGAAGCCTACGCCATTGAACGGTCGGGTTTTCACCGCACGTGCGACGGTCGCCAACGCGCTGGTTGCGGGGTCCTGGACCTTGAACACCCTGACGTTCGACGATCAGCTCCCCCGTGGGCGGTATCAGATCGCCGGGCTCCGGGGCGAAAGTACGACGATCATCGCGTGCCGGCTCGTCGTCCCCAGCCAGGCCTACCGGCCCGGCGTCATGGGAACCATCTTACCGTCCGACCTCGGGCATGACATGTTCCGGTTCGGGAATCTCGGCACAATGGGCGAGTTTGAGGACGTGGATAATCTCCAGATCCAGACGCTCAGCTCTGCGGCCGACGCCGCCGCCGTTCAGAGCTATTTCGTGGATCTGATCCAGCTCCGGCTCGGGCCTGGATAACTCGCGGGGGTAGTCCATGATTGGGATACTGTCATGCCACGACCTCGTCCGCGCGCAGTACGGGGTTGACGTTACCGAGGAAGAATCTCCCGCCGGTCTGGTTGTCAATATCGCCGGCGGGGTTCTGCTCAAGAACCGGCCCCCACGGGTCGCCTTCCTGGCGATCAATCTATCCGCTGCCGTAATCTATATACGGCCGACCGGCGCGGCATCCGCCGCGCGGGGTATAGTGATGAATCCGAACGGCGGGTTTGCGTTTGTCAACTTCCGGGACGACCTGATCCTCCCGGCGCGGGAATGGTACGCATCATCGACGGTGGACGGCTCGGCGATTTACGTCCTGGAAACCTTGATAATCCCACCGGCGGGATGAGGCCACGATGAAAATAGGGGGAGCGTTATACGATCTCAGTCAAGTGACCGGCGGGGTGCTGGCCCTCGGCACCGTCCCTGCGCGGCGGGTTGCCCTGCTGGACGCCGGGGCGATCAGATCGGTGATCGAAGAGGATTTTGACGGGGGGCTAGCGGCCAACGCTCAGGTCGGCCGACACGGCTGGGCCGCCGTTGTTTCCGGCTCTGGGGTTGTTTCTGTTGATTCGTCAGTGACAAATCATCCGGGGATATATAATTTATCCACCGGCGGGACGATCAACTCGTGGGGGGGGATATCTCTGCCCGGGGCGGGCGTCCTGATGCCCGGAACCAACGTGAGCATAGACTATCTGTGGGTCGTCCGCGTAATACCCGTGGACGCGAACACCGGGTACAATGTCGGGATGCAAGGCACCCAGAGCACCCAGGCCCCGACTAATGGGATATACTTCCAAAAGCTGCCCGGCGACACCAATTATTTTTGTGTCTGCCGCAACGGCGGGGCAGAAACGCGGGTCGATTCTGGAGTTGCAGTCGATACCGGCTATCACAATTTCAGGGCGGTTAAGGGGCCGACCACGTCGGTAGGGTTTTATATTGACGCGATCTTGGTTGCAACCATCACCGCAAGCGTCCCGCAAGCGCTAATCTTTCCACTGTCGGCCATAACAAATACCGCGGCGGCGGCCAAAACGTTACTGTTCGATTACTACGGCCACACAATCGATGCCATACGAGGATAGCGATGGGGGGCGACAATGACAGCATGGCAGTTATGGATTATTGGTATGGCGATCAATGCGTTCAAGGCGGCGCTCCCGGGCTTGAAGGCGCGGGCGGCGAACACGAAAACGCCGTGGGATGATCGCGTCATCGAGGCAATCGACGAGATCGTCGCGATCTATGATACTGGCGCGCTCAGAAAATCCCTGGGGAAATAGCCGATGATCCTGACAGCGACCGACGTCGTTCTGATCGTCTGCGCGGCCGCAACGCCCACGGGCGCGGTCGTCGCCGCCGCCTATCACGCCGGGAAGAAAGTCGGCGAGATGTGCACCCGCCTTGAGCTCATCCTCACCCGCCTGGACAATCACGAAATCAAGCTCACGGACATCAAAAACCGCGTGAAGCGGATCGAGCGGAAAGAGCTCGGCGACACTCTGGCGGATGTTCTGCCAACAAAGCACCGGCAAACACAATCGGAGGGCGTGCGACATGGAGGTTAAAATCAGGAAAGTGACGTCGATGCCGTCATCGGATCCCGCGCGGCGCGGCGACGTGAACACCTGGATCATTTACGAGGTCGACGGGAAGCGCACCGAAACCCTCACCCTGCCCAAAGACAAGCCGACCGAGCAAGAGATCCTCGCCGCGATCAAGGCGGCGGAGAAGAACCGAACCGCGATCACGGGGAAGACCTTCAAGATCGACTGACTCGGGGGACACTGTGGCGGTCTACTTTTATATCAACCCGTCACCGGCCAACTCGCAATATATCGCGTTTGCCATCATCGGGGACGCGCCGAGCGAAGGCATGGCGCTACAAGTCGCGGATTCGCTCGGGGTGCCTTGCGTGACATCGCGGATGTTCGACCGATGGCTTTTAATGGTCCCGTTCTGGTATTACTGGGGCGACTATGACATGGCCGGCGACACCGACGTGCTGACCTGGGACTCTGTTCTACCGTATAGCGATGAATGTTTTCATCTCGCGGCTGAGTATTACTCGGTTGCACCCGTCGGGGTCCCGATAGACTTCCAAAACACGCGGGCCGGGATGGATTCCGAAGACTACCAGGAATACATAGACGGATAGGCAGCTACCCTCATGACAACCACCGCCCAATGGTTCAATGTCTATGATCGCATCGCGGCCGCCGCCCAGGGGTCCGAGGCGCAGATCGCCGAGATCAACGATCTTCTATTCGCCTCGATCGCACCGGACCTCTCTGATATCGCGTCCGAGATCGCCAAAGCAAACCAGACCACGATAAACAATCTCCTCCCCAACCTCAGAACCCAGGCCGACGCCCAGAAACTGATTGGGGAACAGGTCAAGGCATTCGTCGATTCGGTCGCCGGTCCGGGCGTCAAAGGCCTAACAGACGTTTACGACGAGCTCGTGCGGATGAACGTGATCGAGACTGAGATGACGCACCCCCTTAGAGCAATCGGCGCGGACGCACTCTATCATCTCGCCTACGGCGGCGGTGAGCCGGCCGGCCCGATCAACGACGCCATGATCCGGTTGTCCCGTGCTCTGGACGAAATTCTGGCGGAAGCGTCCCCGAACATGCTCGGGGACGCAAAGACCTGGCTGAAAGGCGCGGCGGGTTGGATCCCAACGCTGGTATCAGTCGCGCCGCTCGTGATTGATCTTCTGTCGCGCACCCTCCCGAAAGAGCTGGCGGACAAAATACTAAACACGATCGGCGTCGACTTCGACTATGTCAAGGACGGTATCGGCGCGCTCTCAAACGCAATGTCCACCCCGTTCGATCTGCTCGTCGCGACGGGGCTCGCGGATTTTCAGGCGACGCTCCTGGCCGGTGGACCGGCGGATCCGAACACCGCGCCGGAACGCGCCGCGCACCTGCTGGCGACCGCGCACAGGCTCGGCTTGGCCGCGCACACGATCGCCGCGGCCGCGGAGGCTTTCACCCCGCTCAAAGCGCTGGGATTCAAAGAGGCGGCCGCGGCGATCGGCGACCTGGCCGGGTTTAAGCCGATCTCGGCTAAGGTCGCGGAGTCATTCGTCACCGGGGCGATCACTCGGCCGATGCACTACTGGGGGAACGCCCAGTTCATGCCTGAAATGATCCCGCCAAACGATCTGATCGAGATGGTCCGCAAGCGGGAGATGGATCTACCGACATACAACGGGATTTTGCAGTTCCACGGATTTCGGAACGAAGATCGCGTGCTCTACGAAAAAACGGTATGGAAGGAGCCTACCGTGCGTGACCTGGCGCTGGCCTTGCAAGATTCAACCGTTGACTACGCCTGGATCCTTGAGCGAGTCCTGCGAATGGGATACAACGATGAGGACGCGCCCCGGATCTCCCGGGCGCTATTCCAGCGCTCGCAGTCATCGTCGAGAGGGAAGGTGATCTCGGCCGCGACGTCGGCCTTTGCCAACGGCGAGATGAGCGAGGACGTCCTCCGGGGGGAGTTGTCGGATCTCGCGCTGCAACCCGAGACGATCGAGCTGGAGATCCGCGCCGCGCGGCTGAAGGAGATTTCCGACTACACCGCCCAGGCAATCTCGACCTACAAAAAGCAATACATGGCCGGCGTGATCGACTACGGCAACTTTGTGCTTGTGCTGTCGTCTCTGGGGCTGAACCCGGACCGGGTTTATTTGATCGCCGCCGACGCCGACGCCCAGCGCCTACCCAAGATCCAACGAGAGGAAGAAGCGGCGGTTAGAGATAAGATGAGCGAGATCAGGACCAACCTCGTCCCGCGATACCGCGCGCTGTTCCTGCTCGGGGCCGTGACCGCCACGCAGTACGAGGCAACGCTCGTCGCCGCCGGGCTGGATCCTCAGCTTGCCGGCCAGATCGTCGCGCTGGACATTTTGAGGAAGCGGATCGGGTAGGGGGGCGCCCTACGGCCTACCCTTTCGCATCGCCTCGGCCAATAGCTCTGCCTTCTGTCGGTTTCGCACCCACCACCGCCAACGCCAGGTACAAAACAGCGCAGACGTTAAGAGCACGGTTGACACGGCGAGGACATTTACGGGGAAACTGTCCGGGAGCATGGACGCGATCACCTCAATGAGGATCCAGGTGATCCAGAGATACTTCGAGGCTTGCTTACAGTCCTGTTCTTGTTTGGAGAGCATGACGAGAGTTATTCTACCACGCCGCCGCCCAGGTTGTCACGCGCAGGCCTCTAAAAGCGGCCGCCCCGCGCACGCGCTGCCCTCAGGCGGGGCGATCGGCGGCCCGGCGGCCTATCTATCGCACCGGCGGCCTCTTGGGCGCATCCGGCACCCGCCAGGCGCTCGGCGCGAAAATTTTCCGCCGGGAGTATTCTCCGGCGCTCTCAAGTGCTAAAGGAGGGGGCTGTCGCCCCCTTGCCCCCCAATCATCAACCCAACCCCGAACCCGTTAACCCTGGCCTGTAGGATCAAGAGCAAACCTCATGCTTGGACTAAGACCAAGGTTGTAGATTTTAGTCTGTCGTTTTTATTCAACCCCCCAGATTTTGATTTGTTTCTGGTTGGGGGGTCTGGGGGGAAGGGACGCGGACCTGTGGATAACCCGGCGGCAAGGTAAACTTCCCCCTTACCCCCGGCCGGGGGTTGTGGACATATCGACGCGAGCGCTACACCGTCGATATGGTGTTGATTAAGTCTTAGACTCCATCGCGTCGGCCGAGCTCCCGATCGCGGCGGCCGAGCTCCTGATCGCGTCGGCCAATCTCCTGATCGCGTCGGCCGAGATCCCGATCGCGTCGGCCGAGACCCAGATCGCGTCGGCCGAGCTCCCGATCGCGGCGGCCGAGCTCCAGATCACGGCGGCCGAGCTCCAGATCGCGTCGGCCGATCTCCCGATCGCGGCGGCCGAGCTCCAGATCGCGTCGGCCGAGCTCCCGATCGCGGCGGCCGAGCTCCAGATCACGGCGGCCGATCTCCCGATCGCGGCGGCCGAGCTCCCGATCGCGGCGGCCGATCTCCCGATCTCGTCGGCCGATCTCCAGATCGCGGCGGCCGAGCTCCTGATCGCGGCGGCCGAGCTCCCGATCTCGTCGGCCGATCTCCAGATCGCGGCGGCCGAGCTCCTGATCGCGGCGGCCAAATACCTACGCTTCTCCTCTTTGGTTGTCACGTGCCTCCTCCAGCGTTTATTGGGCCATCAGCCAGGGCTCAAGCGGCGTCTCGGTTTTCCCCCCGTCGATCGTCGCAACCCGCCAGATCCGGGGCTTAGCATCGATGTGTAAGTGTAGATTAGCCAGGTCAAGCTCGATCCCGGGCGCGCCGGCGTCCAGCGCCTCACGCGCGCCGGCCAGGAGATCCACGCGGGTATCATAAACCAGGTCGGCCGCTTTGCCGGTCAAGTGCGCGGATCCGGGCGCGCCGCCGACCGTTGCATTTCTAACCGGCGTCCGCGTTAGGCTCACGATCGAGCACGGGGTCGTCATCAGGCTCAGAAGGTCGATCAATTCCTGAGAGATCATTTTATCTCCCCTCGTCTGTTGTGGCCGGCACCGGATCGCGTAGGATCCGCGCGAGCTCCATGCACGTCACCGCGATCCGTAGATGCTCCTCGGCTTTACGGATTGTCTTGATCGTAGCGTCGATCGCCTCAAGCCGAGCGGCGGTCGGATGCCAATTACCAAAGGGTAGTTTATGCACGGCGAACAGGTACGACTGGCAGATATCGAGCTGGTCCCGGGCGTTTTTAAGCGCGTCGGCGCTATTGGTCAGAAAGGCGATCGGGTCATTGCTCATGGCGTCACCGGCGTGGGCTGTAGACAAACGGCAACGGTGCCGATCGCAACCCCTCGGGCTGCCAGGTCGGCATCGACGAGATCGACGACCTGAGAGCGAACCATGCTTTCTATAACCTTGTGGACCGGGACGCAGGCAATGGCCGCGAAATCCCGGATGGATCCGGCGGCTGCTGGCGAACACTCGATCTCGATCGTAATGACGGCTTTCATGGCGTTTCACCTGGTAGTGCGTGGGATCCCGCGAGGGGGGGACGGGCCACGCCGGGGTCCAAGATGAGCTCACCCTGTTTGTCGATCATTTGGATCAGCTCGATGGCCGATGCGACCGAGGTCGTTTTACCGAGGATAGTTTGATCGTGGCGCTTTGAGATGAGAAAGACGGGGTTGTCGTAGTTCAGGTCGACGAACGTGATGCGGTAGCTACGGTACAACATTTGAGGGCCTCCGGTGACGGTTAAGATCCGCCCCCGTCAGACCCCCTCTGTCTGATAATGGATATTATCGTCAACTTCGGGGCGGGGCTGCCGGGAACTGGGTTTTTGACTCGGACGGATCAGATCAAGTTCGCACTTCGTAGTCGGTTAATACGCCCAGGCCGCGCCGGATCAACGTCACCGTACCGCGCCTGGCGATCAGTCCCGGTAGAGCTGGGAGCAGCCTTGCGCGGATCCGCGCTCCGGAGAAGTCCCAAAAGTTCAACGGCGCGGACCTCGGGGGATTCTCGTCCACCCAAACGCGCAGGACCGAGACGGTTTTCGGCGGCCGGCCGGCCGGCGTGAAGCTCC
>JBGPID010000102.1:0-8860 GCA_041484725.1 Geobacteraceae bacterium
ACACCGGGGCGCCGTCGTCCCGGTCACCCTCGCTAGCAAGAGCTGGATCCCATCGTGGAAATCTAGCCGGATAAGACGGATTTAAGCTGAAGGAATAAAGGTAGGAGCGCCATGTTGAAGAAGATGAGACTGGGAACGAAGATAATAAACCGGATCAACGCGGTCACCATGCAGGTGAGCCAGATGGCGACCGTCGCTGAGCAGCAGACCAGCACCACCGTCGAGATCAGCAGCAATAACCAGCAGATCACCCAGGTAGTGCAGGAGACCGCCCCAGGGGTGCGCAGGAATCGGCTTCTTCGGCACAGCTGGCCGATGAGCTCCAGCAACTGGTGGGGCAGTTCAGGCTGACGGCATGAGTTGGATTAATCGCGGCAGATCCTTTCGGGAAGACGTGAGTGACGAATGGTTCCCGCAGAAGAGCCCGAAGCCACTCTCGCCTCATGCACTTTTCATTAATATCAATGACGCGCCGGACCGGAAGAAAGAGGATTTGCACTGAAAACCGATAAATGATTTCACGGAAAATATGGCAGAAGATTCATCCGCCAAAAACAACAAGCTTTCCAAGCGTGAGCTTGAAGTGCTTCAACACGTTGCCGGCGGCAGGAAAGCCAAGGATATCGCCTTCGCGTTGGGTGTCAACATAAAGACCGTCGAAATCCACCGCTTGAACATTATGAAAAAGCTCAGCTTTTTCAGCATTGCCGAGCTCACCAATTATGCCGTCCGTGAAGGTTTGATCACGATTTGATAATTATCCGACTTCTAATCAGGAAAAAGCGCATACAGAAAATATATCGCATGTCGATAAATTAAATGAAGGTTTATATTTCGGAACCGAAATTGATATCAAGGATACAGAAAATGCCCTTTCCCAACATAGTAACTGTGTCCCCCCAATCCCGTGCGCTGGATATTGACGGCATGACGCCGCGTGACTTGGTTTCAGCCCTTCGCAATATAGAGGGCGAACTGCAGTCGCTTACCGGTTCAACAGAGGAAGAGTTCCTTGTTATCGGCGCCGGCTTGCATGATTTCCAGCAACGTGCAGGCGATATCACCGCCATTGCGCAGGATTTGGTCAACCTGGTGGCAGGGGAAGAGATAGTCAACGGGAACAAAAGCCTTGAGCGGATTGTTGGCCGAATGGATTTTATTCTGAGAAATGCGTTGAAAAAAAACGAGCAGAGTTCCTCTACACTCTGCCGGATACTTACAGTGCTGGACGATCTTGATGACCCTCTCACCGGATTCAGGAAAATCAACAAGGTGCTGCGTATGCTGGGCATTTCCACGCGGATAGAAAGCACGCGTCTGGCCGAGGGGGCGGAAGGTTTCGACAACCTGGCGAGCGACGTTCAACAGCTGTATGTGCAGATCAACGAAAAGGCCTCATCCGTCAATGATCTCAAGAAGAAGCTGAGCGTCGTGGTCCGGCAGACTATCGACCGGGTAAAGAGTATTGAAGCCGAGCAGCGGGCGGAAGTATGGGCTATGCTGGATCATGCTTCATCGAGTCTTGGCGTGCTGGCGGAAGTCAATGCAAAGTGTACGGGAGTCGCCTCATCAATCACAACTGCCTTGAAGGATGTTTCCAGAAACTTCGCCGAGGTCGTCACGTCCATGCAATTCCATGATATCACCCGCCAGCAGATAGAGCACGCCGGTGAAGCGCTTGCGGATCTCTGTCGCAGACTGGACAGAGGATTGGATCCCGGCATAGGTGCAGACGATCTGGACGGCATTATCGGCGAAGCCCTGGCCGTATCTGAATTGCAGTCTGCGCAACTGGCTCATGCTGCTTCTGAGCTGACAGACGCCGTAGAGAACATCCTGGAGAACCTTCGGGGAATAGCGAAGATGGAGGAGGCGATCTCCATGGAGGCAAGGGAAATGGCGGGGTCCGCCGATAAGTCCGGCTCCTCTTTCTTCAAGGATATGGAGAGCAATCTTACCAGCGTCGCTGATGCGCTTCAGAGAAGTGCAGTCGAAAACAGGAGTCTGGTGGTTGCCCTCGAAGGTGTTGATGGCACAATTGAGGAGATTTCGCTCTTTGTCAAGTCCATCGAAACGATAGGAGAAGAGATTGAGCTGATTGCAATCAATGCCCAGATCAAGGCTGCCAGCACCGGTAAAGAAGGGGCCGCTCTCGGGGTCCTTGCGGAGGCCATCCAGAGACTTTCGTTGGATGCAAGGTCCCAGACCGACACCATAACAAACATGCTAAATAGCATATCCGACGCTTCCGGAGATCTGTGCAGGGACGTTGACGCGGAAACTTCATCACTGGAAACCGAGGTGCGGGAAATTACGACCAACCTTGGAGAATTGTTGCGAATGCTGCACAAGATCAATGGCGACTTCATTTCGCTTCTTGAAAGCATAGACCGCTCCGTGGAATCTCTGAATTCGGATATAGGGAGTGCTGCGGCCGGAATAACGGTACATCAAAGGATTGAAACCGTGCTGAGCAAGGTGATTGGCGAACTTGCGGGTCTGGTCTCCCTGATGCGACCTATGGTCCAGTCTTCTCCCAACGGCACGTCGCCGGCGAGCCTCGCGGACCTTTCCGGCCGTTACACCATGCACAGCGAGCGGAAAATTCATAATGAGGTAGCCGCCGCAAAGAACGTCAGGGATTACGACCTTGTGACCGCATCACCCCCTCCGCCGGTTGAGGCGGCAGGCGAATTCGGCGAAAATGTGGAGTTATTCTGATCAGAAGAGGAGTGAATATGTCGGACTTTTCCATACAGCAAATGAATCAGGCGGACGCGCCCGGAACCAAAATCTTAGTCGTAAGCGGAGAGATGACGATCCAGAATGCCAGAGAGATCAGAAATGTCCTGTTGGAGGCTTTTTCGCAAGGAGAAGGGGTCTGCCTGGAGATGGGAAAAGTTACCGAGGTCGATCTTGCCGGTCTTCAGCTTTTGTGCGCTGCCCACAGGACCTCTATGGCGGATAAAAAGCATTTCAGCGTAAGTGGAATAGATAACGACGCAATCAGGCCCGTAATCCTGGACGCGGGGTTCCCCCGCCACACCGGCTGCGCCGAGGATATCGACAAAACCTGCGTCTGGGCCGGAGGGGAGAAACAATGGGAAAAATGATAATGACGGCGGATGACTCGGCAAGTGTCCGACAGATGGTCGGCTTCACCCTCAAGGGAGCGGGATATGAGGTGGTCGAGGCAATTGACGGCAAGGACGCCCTGATGAAGCTCGGCAAGCAGAAGGTGGACATGCTGATTACCGACCTGAATATGCCGAATCTGGACGGAATAGGACTTATCAAGGGGGCGCGCTCTCTCCCCGCCTGCAAGTTCATACCGATTGTCATGCTGACCACGGAGTCGCAGGATTCCAAGAAACAGGAAGGGAAGACGGCCGGCGCCACCGGCTGGATCGTCAAACCATTCAAACCCGAACAGCTGCTGGCGGTGGTGAAGAAGGTGCTGGGATGAAAGAACAATTTAGAGAGACATTCAAGGAAGAGGCGTATGAGCTGTTAACCGAGTTGGAGAGTTCACTCCTGGAGCTTGAGGAGACACCCGACGACATGGATATTATCGGTCGTGTTTTCCGCGCCATGCACACTATCAAAGGGTCGGGGGCCATGTTCGGGTTTGACGACATCGCCTCATTTACCCATGAGGTGGAGACCGTCTTCGACATGGTGCGCAATGGCCTTATCACGGTAAGCCCGGAGCTGATCCGTCATACCCTTGCCGCCCGCGACCGGATCAAGGCCCTTCTCGACGCCGCCGATGGCGGCGAAGCCGATCCGTCCGAGGGTGAGCGAATCGTCGCCGCGCTGCGCAGGCTGTTGCCCACCAAGACGGAAGAAGCTTCACAACCGGCGGCGGTTGCCAGGCCTTCAGGGCCGGAAACCTCAATCGCCAAAAAAGTCACCTACCGGATCCGTTTTAAACCGGCCACAGGGATATTCCTGAACGGCACCAACCCGTTGGCGCTCCTCAACGAACTGCGCGGCCTGGGGGATTGCAGAGTGGTGGCACAGATATGCGATCTCCCTCCCCTCGCCGAAATGGAGAGCGAGCTCTGTTACGTATACTGGGACATAATACTGACGACAAGCGGGGGGGTCGATGCCATCAGGGATGTCTTCATCTTCGTTGAAGATGACTGTGAATTGAGGATAGAGATCATCGACGACGGCGGGCGGCTGGACAACGAGGCGGATTACAAGAAACTGGGGGACATTCTCGTTGAGCGCGGTGACCTGAGCCCGGAGGAAATGAAGCGGGTGCTGTCGGAACAGAAACGTTTCGGCGAACTGCTGGTCGAGAAAGGGGTTGTGGGAGCCGACAAGATCCAGTCGGCGCTTATGGAGCAACAGCATGTCAGAGAGATTCGCCAGGACAGGCAGAGCCAGGATACGGTCGCGAGCATCAGGGTCCCGGCAGATAAGCTTGATATCCTGGTCAACCTGGTGGGAGAAATGGTAACCGTGCAGGCGCGCCTCAGCCAGATAGCGGCAATCAATATGGAAGCGGACCTGCTTTCAGTGGCCGAGGAGGTGGAACGGCTGACTTCCGAGCTCCGCGACAATGCCCTCGGCATCAGGATGCTTCCCATCGGCACCACTTTCAGCAAGTTCAAGCGCCTTGTCCATGACCTTTCCAGGGAATTGGGGAAAGAGATCGAGATGACGACCGATGGCGCTGAAACCGAACTTGACAAGAATATCCTGGAAAAACTGAACGATCCGCTCGTGCATCTGATCCGCAACTGCATCGACCACGGCATTGAAATGCCCGAGGCGCGTATGGCCGCCGGCAAACCCGGCAAGGGCACCGTACACCTGGCCGCGGTTCATTCGGGCGATAGCGTCCTGATCAGCATAACGGACAACGGCGCCGGTCTTGACAGGGAGGCCATCCGGGCAAAGGGAGTGGAAAAAGGATTGATATCCGCCGGTGCGGAGTTGTCTGATCGGGAGATATTTGCCCAGATATTCGCTCCCGGTTTTTCCACGGCGAAAAAGGTGACCAGCGTTTCCGGGCGCGGGGTGGGGATGGATGTGGTCAAACGGGCCATCGATGCCTTGCGCGGGACTATCGACCTCAGCAGCCAGGTCGGCAAAGGGACAACTGTCACCATCAAGATACCCCTTACCCTGGCGATAATAGAAAGCCTGCTCGTGAAGATCGGCGATGACTGTTTCGTCATGCCGCTCTCGCTGGTTAACGAATGTGTGGAACTGACCCGTGAAGATGTGGAGAAATCCCATGGACGTAATATCGCCAATGTGCGTGGGGGGCTGGTCCCATACATACCACTCAGGGAACGGTTCAAAATCGCGGGGGAACCACCCCCTATCGAACAGATAGTAATAACCCGCATAAACAATAAGCAGGTCGGTTTTGTCGTAGATCACGTGATCGGCGAGCACCAGACCGTAATCAAATCATTAGGCAGGGCCTATCGGAACACCCGGGGACTTTCCGGCGCAACCATACTCGGGAACGGCAGTGTCGCCCTGATCCTAGATATCCCGCAACTTGTCGATGCCGCGGAAAAAGATGAATTGTACCAGTGCTGAAGAAAGCCAGACCCATAGGTAAAATTCTCTTATCTATCAGCAATGTCCGGTTAGAAAATTGCATCATTGTTATTCGGCTTAAAACCACTGCATTGCACCCTCCCCCAACCCCTCCCATCAAAGGGAGGGGAGCTTATTATCCCCTCTCCCTTTGATGGGAGAGGGCTTCGTCCAGGTTCAAATCTTGGGACTGAAACCCCGGCAGTTCCGGATCAAAGGCGTACAAATGCATGAAATATGAAGAGATTATTTTCATACGATACCTGTGTTCGGCTGAATCACGCAACAACTTTCCCAGTTGACATTCCGCATATTAGCAATACAATCATAGAAACTGCTCAGGTGTTCAGGCTGAAGATTACTAATCATTACGCATGATTTATTCCTAACAGACTTCTGCCTACCCGAATAGTTACCACATCTTGACACTTCCTTGATACTTCCTTGATGCATTATCCCTGCATTTTGACCGCATTTTTTTATGCGATTAGGGCTTAAATATAATATCAGAAGATAAGCGGACAAGTAGTGATTAGGCATGGAAGTTTTTACGCTTGCCGAACATCAGTGTACTGAAAGCTATGGACCAACCAACCCAGGGGGAGTCTGATGAGTATTAATGTCATGCTAGTGGATGATCACAAGATGGTAAGCGAGGTTTTAAGCTCTCTTCTGGAAAGAGAGCCGGACATGGTAGTTGTGGCAATTGCGGACAACGGCAGGGAAGCTATTAGTATGGCAAGAGAAGTGAAGCCAGATATAATTGTCATGGATCTATCCATGCCGGAAATGAATGGCCTTGAAGCCTGCCGCCGTATCATGATGGAAACTCCGGAAAGCAGGATAATCGTCCTTTCGATGCATGCGGAAAGAGAGTATGTGGTGGAAGCCCTTAAGGCCGGGGCCAAGGGGTACATCCAGAAGATGAGCGCCTTCAACACGCTGGTAGGAGCGATCCGCAGCGTGCGGGAAAACAACGGATACCTGGACCCGATAATCACCGGGATAGTAATGAAGGATTACATTGGGCATTTGAATGAACCGGGTGCCCTCAAAGAGTTATCCGCACTTTCATCCCGTGAGCGGGAGGTCCTTCAGTTGATAACGGAAGGGAAAAGCACCAAGGAGGTCGCTTTCACCCTCGATATCAGTGGAAAAACCGTTGAAACCCACCGCAGGCAGATCATGAAGAAACTAAATCTCACTAATGTGGCAGATTTGACCAAGTACGCCATTCGTGAAGGAATCACCTCTCTTTAGCCTTGTTGACCCTTTCAAAGATCGTCATCTATTTTCTGAACGATAATCTCCAATAAGCCGTTTCTATCCCCACTCGCTGCTTTTGAGTTCAAACAACCACCTTTGACTGAAAGCAAGGGTGATGTTTGTATCGCTTCGCTGTTGATCTGTCTATTCTTTATCCCTCCCTGATCCATAATTAGTTATCTATCGTATTTAACAGATCTGGCCATCATGATTTTATATCCGATGCAGGTTTCAGTCCATATGAGCAACTTATTTAACCTCCCTGTAAGGGATTAATCCTGATTGTCTAAGGCATACACTTATATATTGTTAAGGGGATACGCCGATAAGAACTGTCAGGTGGATGGATTTTTATCTGTAGATAGGAACATGTCCTAACCAAAAGTGATTTAAGGTCATAAAAATTTATCGGCAGATCGTGCCAGGAAAGGAGAAGGAAATGGGAGAAAACGGAATTATGGTAACAACCCAGTATTTGACTTTCAAGCTGGGTGATGAGGTTTTCGCCTTGGACATCAGCAAAGTCAGGGAGGTCCTGGACTTCACCACGGTGACCAAGGTGCCGCAGACCCCAGATTTCATGCGCGGTGTGATCAATCTGCGCGGCAATGTAGTGCCGGTAGTGGACATGCGCCTGAAGTTCGGCCTGTCCCAGACGGAAAAGACGGTCAATACCTGCGTCATCATCACGGAAATAGAGGTGGACGGGGAAACGACGGTTGTCGGGGCCATGGCCGACTCGGTGCAGGAGGTGCTCGACCTGGAGCCGGATGAGATCGAGCCGCCGCCGCGGATCGGCACGAAGCTCGACACAGACTTCATCCGGGGAATGGGTAAGCATAATGACCAGTTCATCATAATCCTTAATATCGACAAGGCATTTTCCGCAGATGAACTGTCAGAGGTAAAAGGTCCAGATTTCAGCGCCGTCAAAGAAGCCGTGAACGGCTGAAAGGGTAAGAAAATCTCTTAGCAAATAAAGAAAAAGGAGGACAAGAGGATGAAATTCAGAAATTTAAGGATAGGTACTCGTCTCGGTTCCGGGTTTGGCATGATGCTGGCTTTGCTTCTGTTGTTATCATTCACAGGAATGATCAGCATGGAAAAAGTTAATGATAAACTGGATCGCATTGTCAAGGTAAACTATGAAAAGATCAGGCAGGCCAATGATGTGAGCAGGTCGATAAGCGGCATCCTTTCGGACATACAACTTATGTTGGTGACAGAGCTTTCAGCAAGGAATGAGGTAATGCGGGATATAGAAAGTCTGCGGAAAGATTACGGGGAGGGGATGGGGAAGCTTGAGAAACTTGAGAATACGGACAAGGGTAAAGAGCTGATCGCCAATGTCAAGACAGCCATTGCAAATGCAAAAAAGGCCGATAACGAGGTAATCGAGCTTTCCATTGCGGACAAGAATGATGCCGCGCTCTCCGTATTCAACAAGGAGGCACACCCCCTGATACTGAAGATCCATGAATCGCTTCTGGCGCTCACCAAGTATCAGGAAGAGAGGATAATGATTCGGTATGAAGAGGCTGCCAAGCTTTACGGAAGCGCCCGTACACTGACAATTGTCATAACAACCATAGCGCTGCTTTTGGGTGCGTTGATCAGTTTCCTTATTACCCGCAGCATAACCCGTCCGCTGATGGCAACTGTCGATGTAACAAACCGGGTGGCGAGCGGTGACCTGACTGTTACCATTGATGCTGGCGGCAAGGATGAAACAGGTCAGCTCCTTGCAGCCATTAAGAATATGGTTGAGGGTCTGAAGGAAGTTGTGGCTGACGTAAAGACGGCGGCGGACAACGTCGCCGCCGGCAGCCAGCAGCTCTCCTCCGGCTCCGAGGAGATGTCCCAGGGGTCCTCTGAGCAGGCGGCTGCGGCCGAAGAGGCGTCTTCTTCAATGGAACAGATGGCTTCAAACATAAAACAGAATGCCGACAACGCCCATCAGACGGAAAAAATAGCGATCAAATCCGCCGCCGACGCCAAGGAGGGGGGGAAGGCTGTCGAGCAGACC
>JBGPID010000103.1:0-8747 GCA_041484725.1 Geobacteraceae bacterium
CTTTTTCCCCGCAGTGTTGATTCCTTTAAGAATCTCATCGGTCAGGTCCTTGACCTCATACTTGCTGTCGCTGTAAACAAGCCCCTCTTTATTCAGGATCAGCGCATAGCCATGGTCGCGGCCGTAATCCTTGACGAGCTTTTCCAGGTCATCCTTGATCTGTTTGCTCAGTTCCGCCTGCTTCTGGGCGAATTCTTCCTGGGCCTTCTTTCCGAACTGCTGGTACTCACCGAACTTCTTCTGGAATTGCTTTTCCTTGGTCTCCCGTTTAGCTTCGGTGAGATTCTTCCCCTGCAGGGTGGCCTTCAGTTTATCCAGTTCCTTCTCCTTGGTTTTTAACGTGACCTGGAATTTGTCGTACATCTCCTTGAGGGTGACCAAGGCCTTGGCGCCGGCTTCGGACTTCTCCGCCACCTGGGGAAGGTCAACGGAGCCGAGCTTAATTCCGGCTTCGGACTTCTCCGCCACCTTGGGCTTGTCAACGCCGCCGGGTTTAACCTCATCCGCCGCAAAGGCGGTTGCTGTGAGTGAGAGGATGCAGATAGAGATGAACAGATGGAACAGTTTCATGATATTTCTCCTTGAATCGTTAGTGGTAATGTGACTGAGAAAAATATGCTTGGCGATAAATACAAACCCTACCCCTTAACCAGCAGGGAGACGATTTCCATGCGGCTGGTCTGGGGAAACATGTCCACCGTCTGGACTTCGAGCGTGCGGTAGCCGAGTCGGCCGAATATGTCCAGGTCGCGCGCCAGGTCGCGGGGGGTGCCGGAAACGTAGATGATCCGCGCCGCGGCGAGGAGCGCCACTTGCCGCAACAGTTCCCCGTCGTACCCCTTGCGGGGAGGGTTGAGAATCACCAGATCCGCATCTATCCCTTTCCCGTTAAGTTCCGCGAGAAGCTCAGCCGCATCCCCGGTCTCGAAGCGGCAGTTGCGGATGCTGTTGTGTTGAGCGTTTTTCTCCCCTGCCGCCGCGGCTGCAGCCGTTCTGATTGCAACGATCTCTTTTGCCCCGGCAGCGAGAAAAAGCGGGAAACCGCCGCTCCCCCAGTCGAGGTCGATGACGGTTTCCCGGCCCGAGAGGTTCGCCCATTCCCGGACCTTTTCATAGACGAGCAGCGCGCCGCTGGGGTTAACCGGGAAAGATGAACGGGGGGAAATGACGAACCTGATGTCGCCGATAGTGTCGGTCAGGAACTGTTTTCTGCCGGCAAAATACTCCTTCTCTCCTAAAATGGCGTTTCCCGGCGAGCCGTTGACGTTCTGGACGACCGTCTCCACCTCCGGCACCGCCTCCTGCAGGTATTTGCCCAGGTGGTGAATCTCGTTGAAGCTCCTCTCTGCGGTGACGAACACTACCATGACCCGGTTTTCCGCTTCCGAAACCCGGATCAGAAGGTAGCGGAGAAGTCCGCTAGCGCTCCTTGAGCTGTAAACCGGCACCTTGCCCTTCCTGATCCCATCCTTCACCACCTGAACCACCCGATTGATGAGGGGATGGTATAGCGGGCAATCGCCGATGTCCAGCAGATCACGGCTGTTACGGTGATGGATGCCGATAACGGGCGCGGTGAACTTGCCGGCGATGACGAGGGTGGCGCTGTTACGGTAGTGGAGTTGTCTGGGGGAGGGGAGAACCGGCAGTGGGGTTACCCCCTGCAGCGCTGCATACCCCCGGAGGGCGTTTTCCACTATCCCCCTTTTCCAGTCGAGCTGGGCCGGGTATTTCATGGAGATTAAAGGGGTGCCGTCGCAGTCGGCAGCGTGTGCGCATGGCGGTGTCTGCAACCGTGTCGGGCTGTGGCGGAGAACCTTGACGACGGCGGCAAAAATCTCCCGACGGCCGCTGAAGGTGATTTTCGCCCGTACGGTTTCGCCCGGAAGGACGCCGCTGACCAGTACCGGCGTTTCCGCGAGCCGGCCGATGCCGTATCCCTCTTCGTCGAGGGTGGCAATGGTCAGGTCGCATATGTCGCCTTGGCGCGGGTTACTGCCGGCCGTCTCACTGGTGGAAGGTTGGCACTGCTTTTTCATAGCTTTTTATAAAATAGCAAACGGCTTCGTTTGTCAATGAAAAGAATCAGGCTCAGGTTCAGTTAACGATGATAATCCCGGGAAAAACCGTTACTCACACAAAGGCACGAGGACACAAAGAAATCAATGTATAATCGAGATAAAGCCATTTACCAAAACGATGTTCATCAGAACCAGGATAATCTTTTGTTCCCTTCGTGATCTTTGTGGCTTTGTGTGATATTTGCCGTTTTTTTAATAACCTCCCTTGCGTTAACACCTGAACCTCATTCTGGGCTTGAATCTGAAGCCGAACTTGACTTTTACCTGCATTATTGGCTACTATGCCCCGTTATGAAAAAAGTTACCAGACAGATTCGGGTTGGGAACGTGAATATAGGCGGCGGAGCCCCCTGCTCGGTACAGTCCATGTGCAATACCGACACCCGTGACGTGGCCGCCACCCTTGCCCAGATCAACAGGTTGGCATCCGCGGGGTGCGAACTGGTGCGCTGCGCGGTCCTGGACATTGCGGCGGCAGAGGCACTCGGCCGAATCAAGGCGGAAAGCCCGCTCCCGGTCATCGCCGACATCCACTTCGATTACAAACTGGCCCTCAGGGTTTTGGCAGGGGGAATCGACGGTCTGCGCCTCAATCCGGGAAATATCGGTGACAGGAGGAAGGTAGCGGAGGTGGTGAAGTCGGCCAGGGAACGGCTGGTGCCGATCCGCATCGGCGTCAACGCCGGCTCCCTGGAAAAAGCGCTCCTCGCGAAATACGGGCACCCGACTGCGGAGGCGATGGTGGAGTCTGCCCTGGGCCATGTGCGCATCCTGGAAGAGCTGGGCTATGACCAGATCAAGATATCCCTCAAGGCCTCGGACGTGATGAAGACCGTTGATGCGTACCGCTTGTTGTCCGAGAAGGTCGACTATCCCCTCCATATAGGCATCACCGAGGCGGGGACGATCTTTTCCGGCACCATCAAGTCGGCGGTCGGGCTCGGTATCCTCCTGGCCGACGGCATCGGTGACACCATGAGGGTCTCGCTCACAAGTGATCCGGTGGAAGAGGTGCGGGTCGGTTTCGAGATCCTGAAGGCGCTAGGGATACGTCGCCACGGGGTCAATTTCGTCTCCTGCCCGACCTGCGGGCGCTGCCAGATTGACCTGATCCGTCTGGCCGAAGAGGTGGAACAGCGCCTCAGGACGATAGACAAGACCCTGACCGTGGCGGTCATGGGGTGTGTGGTGAACGGCCCGGGCGAGGCACGCGAGGCAGACGTGGGGATCGCCGGCGGCAAGGGGGAGGGACTCCTCTTCCGGCGCGGCAAGGTGCTCCGCAAGGTGCCGGAAAGCGAACTGGCCGACGCCCTGATGGCGGAAGTGGAAAAAATCGTGAAGAGTGAAGGGTGAAGAGTGAAAGAAACGTCTAAACATTAATACTTGAAACCTCAAACTTACAACTCTAAACAGAGGTATTACATATGCGTTACTCCCAATACTTCATCCCTACCGTGAAGGAAACCCCCTCGGATGCCGAGGTGGTCTCCCATCAGCTCATGCTGCGAGCCGGGATGATCAGAAAACTTGCCTCCGGCATCTACAACTACCTGCCGCTCGGCCTGCGCGCCATCCGCAAGGTGGAGAACATCGTCCGGGAGGAGATGAACCGGGCCGGCGCCATCGAGATCCTTATGCCCGCGGTGCAGCCGGCGGAACTCTGGCAGGAATCGGAACGCTGGGAGCAGTACGGAAGGGAGCTGCTCCGTTTCCGGGACCGCAAGGACGCCGAGTTCTGCATGGGCCCCACCCATGAGGAGGTGGTGACCGACCTGGTGCGGCGGGAGGTGAAGAGCTACCGGCAGATGCCCCTCAACCTTTACCAGATCCAGGCGAAGTTTCGCGACGAGATCCGCCCCCGTTTCGGCCTGATGCGCGGCCGCGAGTTCATCATGAAGGACGCCTATTCGTTCGACGTGGATGAAAAGGCCGCCGACCTCTCCTACGACAAGATGTACCGGGCCTACCGGCGCATCTTCGAGCGCTGCGGCCTGAGATTCCGCGCGGTGGAGGCGGATACCGGCTCCATCGGTGGCTCCTATTCCCATGAGTTCATGGTGCTCGCCGACTCCGGTGAGGACGCCATCGTCTCCTGCGCCTCCTGCGAGTACGCCGCCAACGTGGAAAAGGCCGAGGCGCGGGGGCCTGGTGCAGCGGTGCACGCGGAGCCGCGTCCGCTGGAGCGGGTTGCAACCCCCGACAAAAGAAGCATCGAGGAGGTCTCCGACTTCCTCGGAGTACCGCCGGCGATGATGGTGAAGAGCCTCGTGCTCGTTGCCGACAACGAGCCGGTGGTGGCGCTTCTGCGGGGGGACCACGATCTGAACGAGATCAAGCTGAAGAACCTCCTGGGGTGCGCCGTACTGGAGATGGCCGGCGACGAGGTGGTGACCAAGGTCACCGGAGCGCCGGTCGGCTTTGCCGGGCCGGTGGGGCTCAAGGTAAAAGTCGTTGCCGACCTGGCGGTGCGGGGGATGCGCAATTTCGTGACCGGCGGGAACGCTGTGGACCTCCACCTGAAAAACGTCAACCTGGAGCGGGATTTCATGGTCAGCCGGTTCGCCGATATCCGCAATGTGGTGCACGGCGATCCCTGCCCGCGCTGTGACTCCGGCGCCCTCGAGATGTGGCGCGGCATCGAGGTGGGGCACGTCTTCAAACTCGGCACCAAGTACTCCAGGGCCCTCAAGGCGACTTACCTGGATGCCGCGGGACAGGAGCAGACCATCTTCATGGGGTGCTACGGCATCGGCATCGGCCGCACCGTGGCCGCCTGCATCGAGCAGAACAACGACGAGAACGGTATCATCTTCCCCATCCCCATAGCGCCTTTCCACTGCATCGTCTCCGCGCTCAACGTCAAGGACGATGCGGTCAGGGCAGCGGCGGAAGAGATTTACTTCCGGCTCATAGAAGAAGGTGTTGAAGTGCTACTTGACGACCGCGACGAGCGTCCCGGTTTCAAATTCAAGGACGCCGACCTGATCGGCATCCCCCTGCGCATCGTAGTGGGGGGGAAAAACCTGGCCGAAGGAAAGGTGGAGCTGAAGGATCGGCGGAGCGGCGAGGTGGATCTCCTTGCTCTTGAAGGGGCAGTGGAGCAGGTGAAGGTGAGGGTGGCGGAGGCGCTTGATGTGTGAGGGCGTGTTGAGCAAGGGATTCACATGACCAGAGAACAGGCAAAAGAAAAGATCATTTTCGCCCTGGACTTCGATTCGTTCAACGCTGCCAGGGAGTGGGTAACGCTTCTTGCGGGTCGCGTGGGCATGTTCAAGGTGGGAAAACAGCTCTTTACCGCCCATGGCCCCGATATCGTCCGGATGATCGTGGATTTTGGGGGGGAGCTCTTTCTCGATCTGAAATACCATGACATCCCCAACACCGTGGCCATGGCCTCTTTAGAGGCGGCGCGCCTCGGTGTGCGGCTTTTTAACCTCCATGCCCTCGGCGGCTATGAGATGATGTCGCGAACTATGGATACGCTGAGCAGAGAGTTCCCTGACGGGAAACGCGCCAAGGTCCTGGCGGTCACCATCCTGACATCATCCACGGAAGAGACCCTGCGGGAGGTGGGGATCGATCTGCCGGTGGCGGAGATGGTGGTGAAACTGGCTCTTTTGGCAAAGAAGGCGGGAATCGACGGGGTAGTCGCTTCGCCCCTTGAGATCCCTCTGATCCGCGCGGCCTGCGGCAACGATTTCCTCATCGTTACTCCCGGCGTCCGCCCCGCCTCTGCTTCTGCCAATGACCAGAAACGGGTCATGACACCGGCTGAGGCGGTAAAAGCCGGCGCCGACTACCTGGTGATAGGGCGCCCCATAAGCGCTGCCCACGAGCCGATTGTGGCAGCGGAAGCGATCATTTCGGAGATAATTGAGATAGAAAGTGGAAGATCGGACTGAGCCTCCGATTAATAATAAACCAACCTGAAAATGCGGATATCACACGAAGCCACAAAGTCACTAAGGAAAGCATAAGCTTGTCTTATGGTGAAAGTTCTAACTCGACAACTGATTAATTTCTTTGTGTCTTAGTGGCTTTGTGTGAGTCAACTACTTTTCCAGAATCAAAGGAAGTTAATTGAAAGACGAAATCATCTACGGGCTTAACCCGGTAATGGAGGCCCTCCGCGGCACAAGGAGGGCCTTCGAGCTTTTTCTCGCCGGAACGAGCAACGACAGGCGTTTCGCCAAGCTGCTCCTGCTGGCGAAGGAAAGGGAAGTGCCGCTTCGGCAGCGGGAGAAAGGCGATCTCTCGCGACTCTGCGGCACCGATCACCACCAGGGAGTGGCGCTCAGGGTGGAAGCTTTCACCTATGCCGATCTGGGAGATATCCTCAGCATCTGCCGGGAATCGGTGGAAAGCGGCCTGGTTGTCGTGCTGGACGGGGTGCAGGACCCGCGCAATCTCGGAGCTATCATCCGTAGCGCCGCCTGTGCCGGGGCGCACGGGGTGGTCATCCCCAGGGACCGGGCGGTCGGGGTGACGGCTGTGGTGGAAAAGGCGTCCGCCGGGGCTGTGGAGACTATCCCGGTGGCGCAGGTCGCCAATATCGCCCAGACCCTGGAAGAGCTGAAAACGGAGGGGTTCTGGATCTACGGCGCGGTCGGCGAGGTGGCGTCCTCACTGTACGATCAGGATTTCCGTGGGAATGTGGTCGTTGTAATTGGTGGTGAAGGGGAGGGGATCAGGCCGCTGGTGCGGAAAAAATGCGATCACCTGATCGCCATTCCGATCAGGGGAAGGGTAAACTCACTGAACGCATCCGTCGCAGGTGGGGTGATACTGTTCGAGATCGTGCGGCAGCGTAACCTTACTCAGCTTAATATTTAATCTAACTCACTTTTTTCCTGATATGAAAGTAATTCTCTTGACGAATCTAACAGTTGTGGAGTAATTTAAATCAAGTTCATTGTAATTGATTAGATGCCTTTCCGGGGGAACGCAAGATGTTGAACCGCTGGAGTCATGGGGTATGAAAAGAGGCCGCTTCGGTCAGCTATTTGCTGATGGGGCGGTTTTTTTGTTTGGAGTTGAACACAAGCGGAAGTGGTTGAGTTTTTGGTAGAAATCGGGAGTCAAAAGGGCATTTTAGCGGGGAATCAACAAATCAACAACATCCCCTCAGCCCTCCCTTTTTTCGTCTTACGAGCAATAACGAGACAGAAGAGAAACGATCAAGGAGAACCGTAGTTTCCAATAAACGGGGGGAGATATGAGAAAGCTAACCTTAAAGGCTATCAGTACATGCCTCACTGTTTTAATCATCGCAGTATTTCCACGATTAGGTGATGCGGCAACAATTTACGGGTTTGATAATAACGTTGCGACAGGACCCCCCGTCATCACCGCCATCGCACCGACTACCGGAACGATCGGCACCATTGTTAGGATAACGGGCAAGTACTTTGGCCCCACCCAGGGGACCTCCAGTGTTTACTTCAATGGCACAGTGGTGACGAGCTATACCTCGTGGACGGATACGTCCATAAAATGCGTGGTGCCTTCCGGAGCTACCACGGGAAACGTTACAGTGACCCAGATACCGTTAGGGACCTCCAACGGGAAGCTCTTTACACTGAAGCCCCCCGTCATCACCGCCATCGCACCGACTACCGGAACAATCGGCACTATTGTTAGGATAACGGGCAAGTACTTTGGCCCCACCCAGGGGACCACCTCCAGTGTTTCCTTCAATGGCACAGCGGCGACGACCTATACCTCGTGGACGGATACCTCCATCAAATGCGAGGTGCCCTCCGGAGCTACCAGCGGAAACGTGACAGTGACCACACCGATAGGGACCTCCACCAACGAGAAGGACTTTACCCTGATGCCTCCTCACATCACCGCCATCGCACCGACTAGCGGAACGATCGGCACCATTGTTAGGATAACGGGCAAGTACTTTGGCCCCACCCAGGGGGCCTCCTCCAGTGTTTCCTTCAATGACACAGCGGCGACGAGCTGTACCCCGTGGACCGATACGTCCATCAAATGCGCGGTGCCTTCCGTGGTGCCTTCCGGTCCCGGCACCGGAAATGTGACAGTGAAAGTGACCACACCGATAGGGACCTCCAACGGGAAGCTCTTTACACTGGAAGAGTTGACCGTGACGCCGACTTCACTGCCCGGAGGAACTGTCGGGAAGGCCTATAGCCAGACCCTTACCGCAAGCGGCGGCACCCTCCCTTATACCTGGACGATTACTGTCGGTACTCTCCCGGCAGGTCTGCTCCTGAATCAAGCAACCGGGGTCATTTCCGGGATTCCGGCCACATCAGGAACCTGGAATTTCACGGTGAAAGTTAGCGATTCGGCCAATCGAATCGGTACCCAGGCCCTATCGATAACCACCGAGCTGGTCGTGACGACGGATTCACTGCCCGGGGGAACTGTCGGGACGGCCTATAGCCAGACCCTTGCCGCAAGCGGCGGCACCCCCCCTTATACCTGGAAGATTACTGTTGGTGCTCTCCCGGCAGGTCTGCTCCTGAATAAAGCAACCGGGGTCATTTCCGGGATTCCGGCCACAATAGAAACCTCGAATTTCACGGTGATGGTTACCGATTCGGCCAATGGAACCGCTACCCAGGCCCTATCGATAACCACCGAGCTGGTCGTGACGACGGATTCACTGCCCGGGGGAACTGTCGGGACGGCCTA
>JBGPID010000104.1:0-8729 GCA_041484725.1 Geobacteraceae bacterium
AGATACGGCAAGTACGTGGACAACATGGGCACGGCCATCAGAAACCACTTCATGATGAAAGATATGAAGGCCGGCAAGGGCCCCATCCTCATGCGGACCGACGATGCCATGGCCCTCATCAACAAGAACTTCAAAGAGAAGCTCGGCGATAAAGAAGGCGCCAAGAAGGTGAAGCACCTCGAGGCAGAAGCCTGGGAAGACTTCCTCGATATGGCCATCGGCCAGGCGGGACTCTGGGCGTCTCAGAATGTTGAGCCTGATAAGGTCCCGTCCGAAATCATGCCTACTGAGCCGTATCTCCTCGGATCACACGCAGGCTGCGCCGGCTTCTGGTGCAGCGGCCCCGATGATCTCGGCGCGCCGAAAGAGTGGAACTGGGGCTACAACCGCATGTCGACCGTGCCTGGCTTGTTCATGTGCGGCGACATCGTGGGCGCCTCGGGCCACAAGTTCTCGTCCGGCTCGCATGCGGAAGGCAGGATCGCGGCAAAGAGCGCCATTGACTTTATGCTCGACAATCCGAACTACAAGCCGGCCATCAAGCAGACGGCGGAGCAGATCGCGGCCGAGCTCTATTTGCCGTATGAGGTCTTCGAGAAGTACAAGACCTTCACCACTGATCCGTTTACCAACCCGCACTACATCAGGCCGAAGATGCTCCAGACGAGGCTCCAGAAGATCGCCGACGAGTATTTCGGCGGGATCTCGACCTGGTACATGACCTCCAAGACCATGCTCGACGCGGGTCTCCAGAAACTCGAGGTCCTCAAAGAGGACGCGAACAAGATGGCAGCCTCGAACCTTCATGAACTGCTGCGGTGCTGGGAGAACTACCACCGCATCCTTTCCGTGGAGGCCCATGCGCGCCACATCCTGTTCCGGGAAGAGTCCCGCTATCCGGGCTACTACTATCGCGGCGACTTCGACAAAATCGACGACACCAACTGGAAGTGCTTCGCGAACTCCACCTATGACGCTGAAAACAACAAGTGGGCGTTCAAGAAGGTCCCGTACGTACAGCTGATTCCGTAACTTACCTCACTCCGGGGAAGGCGTATGCCTTCCCCGGAATTTATTGCAAAGTGCAAATTGCAAAACGCAAAATGTCCCGCGCGGGATTCACGGGCGCGCCCATTGTGCATTTTTCAGTTTACACTTTTTATTTTGCATGTAGATTCCGGGTTTATTGTTTTAAGGAGGAAGAAGATGGCGGAGAATAAGACAATACTGGTCATCGGAGGAGGTTTCAGCGGGCTTACGGCAGCCGTGGAGGCCGCGGAAACAGGCCATGATGTCGTGATCGTTGAGAAGAACCCCTATTTGGGAGGTCGGGTAACGCAGCTTAATAAGTACTTCTGGAAGCTGTGCCCGCCGAACTGCGGTCTCGAACTCCAGTACAAGCGGATCAAGAACAACGCGCAGGTCACGATTTACACCCTTGCCGAAGTCGAGAGCGTGACGGGCGAGGAAGGCAATTTCGACGTGACCATCAAGGTCAATCCGCGCTTTGTAAACGACAAGTGCGTTGCCTGCAACAAGTGCGCTGAGGCCTGCGAAGTCGATCGGCCGAACGATTTCGATCTCGGCATGAGCACGACAAAAGCCGCCTATTTGCCGCATAACCAGGCGTTTCCCCAGCAGTACGTCATCGACGGGAAATCCTGCAAGGGCGCGGCATGCGGCAAGTGCGCCGCAGCCTGTACGTACGGCGCGATCCAGCTCGACATGAAACCCGAGACCGTGAAGGTGAAGGCGGGCGCGGTGGTCATGGCCACGGGTTGGAACCCGTATGATGCGACGAAGCTGGACCTTCTCGGGTTCGGCAAGGTCAAGAACGTGATCACCAATATGATGATGGAGCGGATCGCATCGCCGAACGGCCCGACCAACGGCAAGATCACCAGACCGTCGGACGGCAAAGAGGTGAAGAATATCGCCTTTGTGCAGTGCGCGGGATCGCGCGACGAGAACCATTTGCCGTACTGCTCCGCGGTCTGCTGCCTCGCCTCGATCAAGCAGGCCACCTACGTCCGGGAACTCTATCCCGATTCCAAGGCGCGGATCTTCTATATCGACATGAGGACCCCGGGGCTCTCTGAGAACCGGTTCTACGCCAAGGTGAAGGCCGACACGAATGTGACCTTCACTAAAGGCAAGGTGGCCAAAGTGACCGAAGACGCGGCCACGGGCGACGTGATCATTACTGCTGAAGATATTCACGGCGGGGGCAAGATAACCGCGACCTTCGACATGGTCGTGCTCGCGACGGGCATGGAACCGGCAGCGGGCGCAAAAGCGCTCAAAAAAGCGGCGGGCGTTGCAATGACGGACGATGGGTTCGTCGACGCTACGGCCCTGAAGAACGGGCTGTATGCGACCGGCACGCTCAAGACGCCGGTTGACGTGGCGCGGTCGGCCCAGGATGCTACGGGTGTCGTGATGAAGAGCATCATGAGTTTGAGGAGGAAATAGGGATGGAGAAAAAGTTCGGCGTATATATCTGTAAAGGCTGCGGCATTGCGGAGGCCGTGAACATCGAGAAGCTTTCGAACGTCGCGACCAAAGACATGAAGATGCCTTTCTGCAAGACCCACGACATCCTGTGCAGCCCGGCGGGCATACAACTCATTAAGGACGATATTTCCAAGGACGGGGTCAACACCGTCATCATCGCGGCGTGCTCTCCCCGCGTAAAGTACGAGGAATTCGACTTTCCGGGCGTGCTTCAGGAGCGGGTGAACATCAGAGAATTCGTGGCGTGGAACCAGGAACCGAACACCGATGAGACGAACGCCCTGGCCGGCGATTACCTTACCATGGGGATCGTAAAGACCCAGAAAGGCGAGATGCCGGAGCCGAACATCCTCCAGAACCTTGACAGCACGCTGCTTGTGGTCGGCGGCGGCATTGCCGGCATGACGGCGGCGCTCTCGGCTGCCGCGGCCGGCACCAAGGTCGTGCTCGTGGAGAAAGAGGCGGCTCTCGGCGGCTTCGCAAGCAAGCTCTACAAGCAGATCCCGACCGGCTCCTTTTTCAAGGAACCGCTCATCGTAGATACAAACATCGATGTCATGGCGAAGGAAGTCGAGAGCAATCCGAACATCAAGGTTTACAAAGCATCGACCGTGGCAAAGACCGTGGGCGAACCCGGCCTCTACGACGTGACCATCACTACCAACAACGGCGCCGAGACCGTGAAGATCGGTTCCATCGTGCTCGCCACCGGATGGCTGCCGTATGATGCAACGAAGCTCGACTACCTGGGCTACGGCAAACTGAAGAACGTGGTCACGAACCTCGAACTCGAAGAGATCGCAAAAAAGAACAACGGCAAGCTCCTGCGTCCTTCGGACGGCAAAGAGGCCATGAAGGTCGCGTTCATCCAGTGCGCGGGACAGCGCGATCCCAACCATCTGCCGTACTGCTCCTCGATGTGCTGCGCCACGTCGCTGAAACAGGCAAAATATGTGCGCCAGAACAAGGACGCACTGGCGATGATCTTTTACAAGGATATCCGGACGCCGGGAAGGCTCGAGGCATATTATAAAGAAGCCCAAAACGATCCGGGCGTGATGCTGTCGAAGGCCGACGTGACCGGCGTTTCCGACGGCGGAAACGGCAACCTCCTTGTTGAGATGGAGAACACGCTCTTTGGCGAAAAGACCGGGGAAAAGGTGAAGGTCGAGGCCGACCTCGTGGTGCTCGCAACCGGCATGATCCCGACGACGCGCTCCTCGCAGGAGTATCTCGATGGACTCACCAAGGCGGCGGGCGGCGGCGACGAGGCGAAGAAGAACTACCTCGAACAGACGCCGAAACCGTTGTCTCTCCTGAACCTCGATTACCGTCAGGGCCCGGAACTTCCTACGCTCGAAGGGGCATCGGGTTTTGCGGATTCTAACTTCATCTGCTTCCAGTATGAGACCCGTCGGACCGGCATCTACGCGGCCGGCGGCGTGCACCAGCCCATGAACATGGCCGAGGCGCAGGAAGACGCGGCGGGCGCGGCGTTCAAGGCGATCCAGTGCATCGACCACGTGTCGCGCGGCGTTGCGGTTCATCCCCGTTCCTGGGACATCACCTTCCCCGACCCGATGCTCATCCGCTGCACGGCCTGTAAGCGGTGTACGGAAGAGTGCCCGTTCGGAGCGATCGAAGAAGACGCGAAGGGAATCCCCTTCTATAAGCTGAATCGCTGCAGGCGCTGCGGCACCTGCATGGGCGCGTGCCCGGAGCGCATCGTTTCCTTTAAGGACTACAGCGTGGACCTGATCGGATCGATGATCAAGTCCGTGGACGTGCCGGATGATGAAGATATTTTCAGGATCATCTGTCTCGTGTGCGAAAACGACGCGTACCCGGCCCTTGACACGGCAGCCCTGAACCGGAAGAAGATCGACCCGAGCGTGCGGTTCATTTCCATGCGCTGCCTGGGCGGCATGAACCTCGTATGGGTGGCCGACGCTCTCTCGAAGGGCATCGACGGCATGCTGCTCCTCGGCTGCAAATACGGTGAGAATTATCAGTGCCACTTCGTGAAGGGAAGCGAACTCGCGAATACCCGCTTTGCCAAGGTCGGTGAGACCTTGAACCGGCTCCAGCTCGAATCCGAGCGCGTCCAGTTGATGCAGGTGGCTATATCGGAGTACGACAAACTTCCGGACATGATCAACGAGTTTGTCGAGAAGGTGAAGAGTATCGGGCCGAACCCGTTCAAGAGCATGTAAGCCGATTGCGGATTGTAGAATGCGGAGTGCGGAATGAAAAGCGCATAATCACTCCGAACAAAGTAATTGGAGGATAAGATATTATGTCGGAAGCTACGGTCATCAAACCTGACTTACAATTTGTGAACGATATTATCGAGGGGGGCGGGGAGTCGCTCAAGAAGTGCTACCAGTGCGCCACCTGCTCGGTAGTCTGCGAAGTTACCCCGGATAGTTCTCCCTTCCCGCGCAAGGAGATGGTCCTCGCGCAGTGGGGCCAGAAGGACAAGCTCATCACGAGCGCCGATGTATGGCTCTGCCACCAGTGCAGCGACTGCACGGCGTATTGCCCGCGCGGCGCAAAGCCGGGCGAGGTGCTGAACGCCATCAGGAAACAGAGCATCAAACATCTGGCGATGGTCCCGTTCTTCGCGAAGGTCGCGACGGACTGGAAGCTGCTTCCTGTCTTGTTCGCAATCCCGATGGTCCTGTTTTATATCGTGCTCATGGTCCTGGGGAACACGAACATGAACGCCATCCCGCGGGCTGAAGGCGGGGTCATGGCTTACCACAAGCTCGTTCCCGTGCCGGTGATCGACACGATCTTCACCCTGACCGCGCTCTTTGCCGTCATCTCCGCGTTTGTGGGCATCAAGCGGCTCTGGGCCGGGATGAAGGCGCAGGCTGGCGAGCTGCAGTCCAGCGGCAGCCTCACGGGCGACATTATCGCGTCCGTCACCCAGATCATGGCGCACACGAAATTCGCCGATTGTACCGTGAATAGGCTCAGGCAGTGGGGCCATATGCTGCTCTTCTACAGCTTTGCGGGGCTTTCCATCGTCACGGCCTGGGCCATCATCTACCTATACGGACATGAATTCTTCGGCATCCAGGCGTTCGGGCCCTTCCATTTCGGCGAGTCGCCCTATCCGAACAGCGATCCCGTCAAGATCCTGGCCCTCGTGAGCTCAATAGCATTCGCCGCGGGGTTCGTTATCATCCTGTTCAACCGGCTTGCAAAGGCAGGTAAGGCGGGCATGGGCTCCTACTTCGACTGGATTTTTCTTGTGATCGTCTTCGGCGTAGGCGCCACGGGCATGCTCTCCTGGGCGCTACGGCTGGCTGATATGAGTGTCGGGTACTGGATGTACTACTTCCATCTCGTATTTATATGGGCGCTGTTCGCGTATGCGCCGTACTCGAAGTTCGCGCACCTCTTCTACCGTACTACGGCCATGGTGTTCGCACGAGTGTCCGGGCGCGAGAAAAAATAAAAAGAGAATTTTGATAGTGCCCCGATTGTTGCAAATGGGGTATGTTTGCACGCTGTTTTGCAGGACGGACTTAATAAACGGTTTTTAATTCAGCACCATTCTAATCTAAAGGAGGAGATATCATGAGTAACACGATTTTGTTTGCCCTCGCATGCGGCGTCGCCGGCGTTATCTACGCCATCATAACCGCGGCCTGGGTAAACAAGCAGGATGCAGGCAATGCAAAGATGCGGGAAATTTCCGATGCAGTCGCGGAAGGTGCTTGGGCGTTCATTGCGCGCGAGTACAAGACAGTAGCAGTGGTTTTGGCCGTTTTAGTTGTCGTTCTGGTGTTCGTTCCCGGTCTCGGAGGATGGGCAGCTCTTGGGTTCGTCATCGGCACCGTGGGCTCGGCCCTTGCCGGTGCGATCGGCATGTGGGTCTCGCTGCGCGCGAACGTGCGCACGGCCCAGGCCGCGAGCAAAGGCCTCCAGGCCGCGCTCAGCCTCGCGTTTAAGGGCGGCTCGGTGACCGGCATCATGGTCGTGGGCCTCGGCATCATCGGCCTTGCCGGCTTCTACTTCATCGCCAAGTCCGCTGCTCCCGCGGAGGCGTTTCATGCTCTCATCGGCCTCGGCTTCGGCTGCTCGCTCATGAGCGTGTTCGCCCGTATCGCGGGCGGCATCTACACCAAGGCCGCTGACGTCGGCGCAGACCTCGTGGGTAAGGTTGAGAAGAACATCCCCGAAGACGACCCGCGCAACCCGGCCGTGATCGCGGACAACGTGGGCGACAACGTGGGCGACTGCGCAGGTATGGCAGCCGACCTTTATGAAACCTACACCGTGACCCTCGTGGCCGCCATGCTCCTCGCCAAGACCGTGTTCGGCGCGGACAGCCCCTGGATCGAGTTTCCGCTTATGCTTGGCGGCGTTTCGATCATCGCTTCCATCATCGGCACCTATGCCGTGAAGCTCGGCAAGAACAACTACATCATGGGCGCGCTGTATAAGGGCCTTGCCGTGGCAGGCATTATCGCGGCGATAGCGTTTTATTTCGTGTCTAAGAGCTTTATCTCAAGCCTCGGCACCAATGCCGGTGTATTTACGGCAAACACCGTGTTCCTGATATCACTTATCGGCCTTGTCCTCACCGGCTTGATTGTGTGGATCACCGAGTACTTCACGGCTAAGGAATACCCCCCGGTGCAGCACATTTCGCAGGCCAGCCTGACCGGCCACGGCACGAACGTGATCGCCGGCCTCGCGGTCAGCATGAAGGCCACCGGGGCTCCGGTGATCGTAATCGTCGCCTCGATCCTCGGCGCCTACTGGCTCGGCGGCGGGTTCTCCACCCTGCCGAACGCGGCATCCGGCGGCCTCTTTGGCATCGCGCTCGCGGCCGTGTCCATGCTCTCCATGACCGGTATCGTCGTGGCCATCGATTCCTACGGCCCGATCACGGACAATGCGGGCGGCGTGGCTGAAATGGCCCACCTCCCGAAAGAGATCCGCGATATTACGGACCCCCTCGATGCGGTCGGCAACACCACCAAGGCCGTGACCAAGGGTTATGCCATCGGCTCCGCGGCCCTTGCCGCGTTGGTGCTGTTTGCGGAATATTCCCGCTCCTTCGATTCAGTGATCCAGTTCGACCTTTCGAACCCGATGGTCCTTGCCGGCCTGTTCATCGGCGGCCTGCTCCCCTATTACTTCGGCTCGCTCCTGATGGAGTCCGTGGGTAAAGCAGCGGGCGGCGTGGTGGAGGAAGTTCGCAGGCAGTTCCGCGAGATCCCGGGCATCATGGAAGGCACGGGCAAGCCGCAGTACGGCAAGTGCGTTGACATCGTGACCAAGAGCGCCATCAATGAGATGATGATCCCGGCGCTCCTCCCGGTCGTCGTACCGGTCCTGGTCGGCCTCTTTATGGGCAGACAGGCCCTGGGCGGCGTGCTGATCGGCGCCATCCTGACCGGCCTGTTCCAGGCCATTGCCATGACCAGCGGCGGCGGCGCGTGGGACAATGCCAAGAAAGCCTTTGAAGACGGCGTTACCGACAGCAAAGGCGTGGTGCACAAAAAGGGCAGCGAGGGACACAAAGCCTCTGTCACGGGCGACACCGTGGGCGATCCTTACAAGGACACCGCCGGACCGGCCATCAACCCGATGATTAAGGTCATCAACATCGTTGCGCTCCTGATCGTTCCGATCATGGTCAAGATGGGTAAGTAGTTTTTTCAGACACACGTACCATATTGCACGGGGCCGGCCAATACCATGGCCGGCCCCTTTTTTCTTTAACGGCCAACGCTCGGGTCATGCCAATTCTGTTGAAATTCACCTATAAAGTGGTATTATTCTAGCGGTATGCATGATACGGAGGTAGAAGTCCTTATTGTTGCCGGGTGTTCGCCGGAGATTATCGCGCACTGCGTGGCGGTGTCAACAATGGCGCTTTCGATAGCCGATCGAGTACGGTTCCCGATCGATTGCAACCTTGTGAGACGAGGCGGCCTGTTCCACGATATCGGAAGGTCGAGGACCCAGGGCATTGGGCATGCCATAGCAGGCGCGGAGCTGGCGAAAAACCTTGGATTTCCGGATGCCCTTATCCATATTATCGAGCGCCACATTGGGGCCGGAATTACCGCCGGAGAAGCGGAACGGCTCGGGCTTCCGAAAAAAGACTACCTGCCGCTGACTGCGGAAGAAAAGATCGTTTCGTATGCCGATAATTTGCACAGCGGCGTGCGCGTTATGTTGTTTTCCGA
>JBGPID010000105.1:0-8703 GCA_041484725.1 Geobacteraceae bacterium
GGGGTCGCTTACGGCTGTTTATATCAACTGCCCCGATCCCTGGCCGAAGAAAAAACATCGCAAAAGGCGGCTGGTGAATCGGCAGTTCATGGAGTTCCTCCGCGAATACCTGGCTCCCGGTGCGGAGTTCTATTTCGCCACCGACTTTGACGACTACGGTATCGACGTGGCACGAATACTGGAAGAGCTGGAGGGATTTGCCAACCAGCTCGCTCCTGACCTCTATCGCCATGAGCTCACTAATTACCACCTTTCCAAGTACATGAACAAGTTCATGGCGGAAGGGAAAAAGATATATTTCATCCATTACCGGAAAAACTAACCCTGAACGAGGTTCAACTTGCACAAGTATCTTACAGCTGATATCCCCGGCACCGGCGGGTTGATCAAAGAAACGCCGGAAGACTTTCTCGTTGCCGAGATTCCCCTCTATACTCCCGAAGGAGTTGGTGAGCATACCTTTGCGGAGATCGAAAAACGGGGGATCACCACCCTCGAAGCGCTCCGCCGGATCGCCCGGGCGGTGAATCTCCCTGAAAGGGAAATCGGTTACGCCGGCATGAAAGACGCCAGGGGGGTCACCAGACAGACCTTTTCCATCCCGCGGATCTCCCCGGAATTCCTGCTCGCGCTGGAGCTGCCGGGAATCAGGATCATCTCGGCGGCGCCCCACAGAAACAAGCTGAAAGTCGGGCATCTTTCCGGGAACCGTTTCCGCATCAGGATACGCGGTGTCGGAGCGGAGGCCAACGCAAAGACGGAAAAGGTTCTCTCCATCCTTAACAAGCGTGGAGTGCCGAACTATTTCGGTGAGCAGCGTTATGGAGCGCAAGGTAATTCCCACCTGATCGGCCGTGCTCTGCTGCGCCGGGAGTATCGGGAGGCGGTGGATGCCGTCATGGGCGACCCGGCGCAGGTGCGGGACGAGCGCTGGCAGGCCGCCATCAAGGCTTACCTGCGCGGTGATCCGGGAGAAAGTCTGCGGCTTTTCCCTGGCCATTGCCGGACCGAACGCGCGATCCTGCAGCGCCTGGAGAAACGGCCGGATGCCTGGGAGAAGGCATTCCAGGCGGTCCATCCGCGACTCAAGGGCCTCTATCTCTCGGCATTTCAGTCGTCCCTGTTTGACCGGCTGCTTGATGAACGAATGGATACATTCGACCGGGTCATGACCGGCGATCTGGCCTGGAAGCATGATAACGGGGCCTGTTTTCTGGTTGAGGACGAGGCCGGGGAGGCTGAGCGGGCAGAGAGCTTCGATATTTCTCCGAGCGGGCCGCTTTTCGGCTGCAAGATGAAACTCCCCGCGGGAGAGCCGCTGGCAATGGAGGAATCACTGCTGCAATCGGAGGGACTCACCCGTGCCGATTTCGATCCGCCCGGCGGATTGCGCCTGGAAGGAGAGCGCCGCCCGCTGCGGGTCCCGCTCGGTGAGGCACAACTGCAGCAGGACGATGCCGGAGTTTTGCTGGAATTCTCACTCCCCAAGGGGGCTTACGCCACGTCGGTTCTGCGAGAGATCATGAAAACGGGATGACAGGCGAGGAAACAGAAAAGCGGAAATGCCCGGATCGCAACCGCCGGGAAAATATTCGGATATCGTAAAAGGGCGATGTTTCTTGATTGACATCTATAAAACTATATTTTACAATTCGAAATATTTAATTTTTAATCAATTAAATCAAAAATCTCGTGACTTTCATTTTTTCAATAACAACCCTGGGCTATCTAAATAAAACATTTATATTACGTATTATTAACGTGTTATGCGTGCTCAGGGCAGTTGCCATCCTATCGATACAGGTGTAACCATGGTGAAAAAAGAAAAATCGGATTATGTCATCCAGTCGGTCTACCATGCACTCGACCTCCTGGAACAGTTTCATGGCGATGTGGATGAGCTTGGCGTTACCGAGTTGAGCAAGCGGCTGAAACTGCACAAGAACAACGTCTTCAGGCTTCTGGCGACACTTGAATCCAGGAATTATATCGAACAGAACAAGGTTACGGAAAATTACCGTCTGGGACTGAAAACCCTGGAACTGGGGCAGACCTTTATCAAGCAGATGGGGCTTCTGCGCCAGTCGAGACCGGTGCTGGAGCGGCTCGTCAAGGAGTGTAACGAAACAACCTATGTGGCGATCATGAAAGAGTTCCAGATCGTCTATCTCGATGTGGTCGAAACCGACATGACCGTACGGGTCGTGCCGCGGGTCGGCGCCCAGCTCCCTGCCTTTTGCACGGCAGCCGGCAAGGCGCAGATTGCCTTCATGACCGACGAGGAACTGGAGAACTACCTCCCCGCCAAGGAGATGAAACGCTTCACTCCGAATACCATCACCGACCGGAACGAGTTAAAGAAACAACTGAAACGGATTGCCGAACAGGGCTACGCCATCGACAACGAAGAGTTGGACATCGGCGTCAGGTGCATAGGCGCACCGATCCGCGACTACACCAGGCGGATTATCGGTGCGCTCAGCATTTCCGGTCCTTCCATGCGGCTTACCGATGAACGGATGGAGAAAGAATTGATCCCGATGGTGAAGAAGGCGGCGGACGATATCTCCACCAAGCTCGGCTATCAATAAACAGAGGCGGGGGCTAAGGACCGGGGAGTAACAAAAACTCTCAAAATAATGCGCTCCAGCGCCGACCTCTATGCGCGATAACTATCCCCTGCCCCCTGATCCCTGGGCCCTGATATCTCCCTTTCCCAAATCTCCCTTACCTGCCGCTCCGTCTCCTCCGGGGTTCCCCTGTTGTCGATCACTACCTTGCCGTACATCCGTTTCTCTTCCATCGGCATCTGCGCGGCGAGTCGCTGCAGCGCTTCCGCCCGGCTGATCCCATCCCGATGCATGAGCCGCGCCACCTGTGTCTGCCGGTCCGCATAAACCACCCATACCTCGTCAACCCGGGAAGTCGCCCCGGCCTCGATGAGCAGCGGGGCCATGTAAATAACCACCGCCGTCCCTGCCTCCCTGAGCGCTGCCAGTTTCTCTTCGGCCCTTTGGCCAATGGCCGGATGGGTGATCAGTTCCAGGCGGCGACGGGCCTGCGGGTCGGCAAAGACGATCTTGGCGAGGGCTCCCCGGTTGATGGTCCGGTCGGGTTTCAGTATCCCCTCACCGAACTCCGCGACAATGGCATGATAAGCCGGTTCCCCCAGCGCTACCACTGCCCGTGCGAGCTGATCGGCGTCGATGACCACCCCGCCCAGCACTTCCAGTATCTGCGCTACCATGCTTTTCCCCGAAGCGATCCCGCCGGTCAAGCCTATGATCCGCACTGCTCCACCTCCAACTGAAATCGGCGCAACGGTTCCGGTTCTGCCCGATCTAAACAAGCAGTTTCCCGTCGCTGATGAGCGTTGTGCGCACCCCGTCCGCCGTAACCGCGGTCAGCGTCGGTCTGTAAAACACATAATCCTCGTGGAACGGCGTACTGACCATACCGCCAAACCCGGAATTGTCCCCCAGGGCGATGTGGATGGTGCCCAGGATTTTTTCCGCTTCAAGGATGTTGTCGGGTCGCGTGGCCCGGTCATTGGTGCCGATTCCCAATTCGGCGATGTTGCGGTTTCCGTCGTTCTCGCTGAATTTCTTCTCCAGTTTCCGGCGATGCGACTCCTCCCCTTCAATCGCCACCACATTTCCATACTCGACCGTTAGCCGCACGGGAGAGGCGAGCTTTCTGGTCGGGGCGAATTCGAGCACCATCACCCCCTCGCTCGTTCCCTCGAGCGGGGCCAGGTAGACCTCGCCTGCCGGCAGGTTGCCGAAGCTCCCGGGCGCGGTCAGGATGCCGTCGTCGCCCGCAGCCTCCCTTCCCTCCTTGCCGAAGCGCATCCTGGTGCCGTTGGGAGTTTCCACCTCGATCGACACCGCACGGTTGACCAGGGCAGCCAAACGGGCAGTCCGTTCCGCCAGTATACTCCAGTCAACCCGCATGGAGGTGAAGAACATTTCCGGGTCGAAATTAGGGAGGCTGGCAAAACGGCCGCCGGCTGCATTCACCAGAGAGCGGAAGCGGGTGTGGCTGGTGGAGTTGTTGGCCAGGGCGATCACTACCTCCGCAACCCCTTCCCTGTCGGCCAGGAGAATCGACCGGGCCTGCTCGACCACCTCCGGACCGGCCGTTTTTGCCAGAAGGCCGGGGAGAATTCCCGCGGCGGCGAATTTGTCCACGATCCGGTCCCCCAGCACGGCGCGCCAGAGGATCTCCGGCGGTTCTGCGCCGGAGGCGGGAGTGGCCGGATATGAGAGGAATGCTGCATTGCCAAAGCTCTGTTCGGCAAAAGCGGCCGCCTCTCCGGCCACCTTCAGGAGCCGCCTGCGGCGGTCGGCGTCGACAGGGAGCGGCGCTTCGTCAGGGCGGATGGTGTCGCTGAAAACGACGATCCGTTCCCCCTTCCTGACCCCCATGTTGATTTCAAAAAGCGACCTGAAGGCCCCGCTGAGTCCGCTCATGTTCACTCTCCTCTTCAAGCTATTTTGCGTGAGACTGGAAAAATCGTTAAACCGGTGTAGACTGAGGATCAAAACCAGATCCATTCATTTTATGAATTAAACGTATAGCAGAGCCGGATGCGGTTGACAATCACCAATAAGAACCTCGCATCCATTTTCCCCTTGATTTAGCCAGGGGTGATGTGCTATTTATTGCATACTGTATACAATATTATTCGCCTTCTTAATTGATTAAAGCAGGCATTTATCTGACTTCATGGGTAAATTTTCAGGAGTTGCGCGGAGGCTTAGGTGGCGCTGGTGGTTTTTTCCAGTTGGGGCAGGAACATCATCGATAACCGCAAGGAGGAAGTGCCCCAGGAGACGCAGTTCCGGATTCCGACCACGTTTGACGGGGAACGGCCGATCGCCGCTCTCATGGGGTGGGACGGGATAATTCTCCTCAACCGGGACCTGGATATCCCCGCCATGGCGGCCGAATATGTGAAAAGGGTGCAGACCCTTTACTGTTGCGGCAAATGCACCCCCGGCAAGAAGGGGACACGTGTCCTCATGGACATTTTCAGCGGCATCATCGAGGGGCGGGGGAAGGAGGCCGACCTGGCCGTCGTGGCCGATATGTACGAACTGATGCGCGGCTGCAAGTGCACCCTCTGCCAGAGTTCCACCGTGCCGCTGCTCGATGCGGTCACCCATTTCCGTGACGATTTTCTCGCCTATATCAATGGCGCGAAAAAGCCGTCAACCCCCTTCACCTTCATAGAAAAGCAGACCGCGCCGTGCCAGGACAGATGTCCGGCCCATATCGACATACCGGCCTATATCGAGGCGATCAAGGAGTATCGGTTCGCCTCTTCGCTGGCAGCGGTCCGCGACTGCATGCCGCTCCCCTCCGTCTGCGGCCGCGTCTGCCCCCACCCCTGCGAGTCCGCCTGCCGCCGCAAGAACGTGGATGAACCGATCAGCATCATGACCCTGAAACGTTCGGCCGCCGACCATGAATGGCAGCACGGCCTCACCCCCCCAATGCTCACCCCGCAGTGGTCGAGAAAGAGCACGAATGCCGAAGAGGCGGAGTTGGAGCGGGGCTGCGCCTACTTTCAACGGTACCTCCCCGGCCCGCCGAAAGCGCCGAAGAACAGGACGATCGCCGTGGTCGGCGCCGGTCCGGCCGGCCTCGCCTGCGCCTACTATCTCGCCCTCGAGGGCTACCGGGTTACCATCTACGAGGCGCTCCCCGAAGGTTTCGGCGGCGGCATGATCGCCGTTGGCATCCCCCCTTACCGGCAGCCGCGCCATCTCCTGCAGCGGGACATCGACATCATCGCCGCTCTCGGGGTGGAGATCCGCTACAACACCCGGATCGGCATAGATATCCCCCTGGCCGAACTGAAGGAAAAGCACGACGCCGTCTTCCTCGCTCCCGGCGCCCACCGCTCCAAACCGATGGGTGTGGAAGGCGAAGACAAGGGGTACAATGGTTTTCTAAAGGGGGGGATCGATTTCCTCCGCGAGGTTTACATGGGTCTCCCGACCGGTCTGGGGAAAAAGGTCGTGGTGGTCGGCGGCGGCAACACCGCCATCGACTGCGTGCGCGTGGCGCTCCGCGAAGGGGTGGAGGAGTCTACCCTGCTCTACCGCCGCTCGCGAAAGGAGATGCCGGCCGACCCATGGGAGGTGGAAGGGGCCGAAGAGGAAGGGGTAAGGATCGAGTTCCTGGTGCTCCCGACCAGGATCATCGTCGATGGGAACGACCGGGTGACCGGTGTGGAATGTATCCGGATGGTGCTTGGGGAGCCGGACGCCTCGGGGCGGCGGCGTCCCGAACCGCTACCCGGCAGCGAATTCTTAGTTGAGTGCGACACCGTCATCCCCGCCATCGGCCAGGATTCGGACCTATCTTTCATTCCGGCCGATTCCGGCATCGACATCAGCAAGTGGAACACCGTGATCACCAGGCATATCCCCCTCAGGGACGCCGCAGGCAAGGAGTTGAAGGACGGCATGGGTAATTACCTCTCCCGGACCCTGATCACCGACCTGGAAGGGGTATTCGCCGGCGGCGACGCGGAGATCGGCCCCCTAACAGTTGTCGCCTGTATCGGCAGCGGCCGCCGGGCCGCCAGGGTGATAAGCCGCTGGTTGGAAGAGGGGAAGGCCTCCCTGACCGATGAGGAACGGCTGGAGGACATCCTCAACTACCTGGGGGTATACGACAGGAACGAGCAGGTGCCATGGCTCGATTCCGGCCGCCGGGAGCGCCAGGCCGAGGTGCACGGCAAGGAGCGGGCCGGCTACAGGAACTACAGCGAGGTGGAACTCGGCTTCACCAGCCGCCAGGCGATACGGGAAGCGGAGAGGTGCCTGAGATGCTATAGAGTCGCAATGGTGGCTGTTTAATGAGTTATAAACAAATCTCAAACAAAAGGCAATAATCCGGGAAAAAGGAGTCTCGCGCAAAGCACGCCAAGAACGCAAAGGAAACTCACAAGTGATCAGACGTTAGCTTTTCACACTATTAAAGTTTGGGTCTCAGTCTCTATAAGTTATTTGAATTTCTTTGCGCACTTTGCGCCTTTGCGCGAGTAAGTACCGTTATTAGGATTATGAATTCCCCAATTTGCTTTCCGGTATTGATCGGGATTTGAAATTTGCAAATTGGATTTTACGCGGAGCGTATTCATGGTCACTCTGACAATAGACGGCAGAAACATAGCGGTGGAAGAGGAGACCACCATTCTCGACGCCGCGGCCCGACTGGGGATCAGTATTCCGACCCTCTGCTGGCTCAAGAAGGTCTCCCCCACCGGCGCCTGCCGCATCTGCGTGGTGGAGATCGAAGGAGTGGGGCGCCCCATGACCTCCTGCAACACGCCTGTCAAGGAAGGTATCAGGGTAACCACCCGGTCGGAGCAGCTTGACCTGATCCGCCGCAAGATGGTGGAACTCCTCCTGGTCAACCATCCCCTCGACTGCCCGGTCTGCGACGCCGGCGGTGAATGCGCCCTGCAGGACGCCTGCTATGAGCAGGATGTGGTCAGGCAGGAATATTCGGCGCTCCTGGAGCGGAGGCCGATCCGTTATGACTGGCGGCTGTTGGAAAGCGACCCGAACCGCTGCATCCTCTGCGAAAAGTGCGTAAAGGTCGACCACGAAATCGTCGGAGCCGACGCCATTGCCGTTGTTAACTGCGGCGAGGCTGCCGTCATCGACACGGTGGACGGAGGTCCGCTCAACTGTGAATTCTGCGGCAACTGCATCGCCGTCTGCCCGACCGGCACCCTGATCAGCAAGCCCTTCAAGTTCCGCGCCCGCCCCTGGGCGCTCACGGTCACCAGGAGCATCTGCCCCTTCTGTCCGGTCGGCTGCCAGATCGAATATCACACCAGAAACGGCCGGGTGGAGCGGGTGACCAGCGCCGACGACACCTTCAACAGCGGCAACCTCTGTATCAACGGCCGCTTCGGCTACAGCTATCTCAACTCCCCCGACCGCCTGACCACCCCGCTTATAAGGGATGGTGGCGTCCAGGTCCCGGTCGACTGGAACAGGGCGATGCAGGAGGCGGTCAGCGGGCTCAAGGGGATCGTCGCCCGGTATGGCGCCGATGCCGTCGCCGGCATCTCCTCGCCGCGGCTCACCAACGAGGAGAACTTCCTTTTTCGGAAACTCATGCGGGACGCAATCGGTACCGGCAACATCGACTCGGAGGCCCGGCTCGGCTATGCCCCCGCCCAGGCAGTGCTGATTGAGCGCCTGGGACTTACCGGGGCAAGCGCCGCCATCGACCGGATCGACAATGCCGCTGCTCTCCTGGTGGTCGGCTGCGACCTGAACGCCGAGGCGACCGGGGTCGAATATCGGGTCATCCGTGCCGCCACTAAGAACGACGCAACCCTTGTGCTCGCCAACATGCGCGAGGTGAAGCTGAGGAAATACGCCAACAGCCATTTGCAATACCGTCCCGGCGGCGAGATCCACCTCCTGAACGGTCTCCTGAAGGCGATTCTCGACGAGGGGTTGGAGGAGAGGGAGTTCATCGACGCCAGAGTTCACAACCTCGATGAGCTGAAGAATAGTCTGGCAACACTCTCCCTCGACGAGCTCGCCACGGCCGCCGGCGTTACAGCGGCTGAACTGCGGGAGGCCGCCCGCCTCCTCGGCGGCAGGAAAAGCATCGCCATCATCTTCGGCGCCGACCTGATGCGGAGCGTCTGCTGCCGGGAAGCCA
>JBGPID010000106.1:0-8699 GCA_041484725.1 Geobacteraceae bacterium
AAATCGAGGGGTTGTGCGGAGGCGTACACTGGTACGCCGCACAAGCAAGCCCGAAGATTGACGCCACCAGGGCGGAAAAGGACCGTTTCCGGATGGAAACTAATTAAGTGAGTCTTGGTTATAACTTGGAACTTGGAACTTTTATATTTAGACTGCTTTATCCAGTTTTCCCCGCAATTGCCCGCAGGCCGCGGATATGTCGCCACCTCTGCTGGCACGGGTAATGACCGTAACATGCTTCCCCAGAAGATACCTATGGAAACTGTCGATCATCTCCTGGTCGGATTTCTTGAGGGAACATCCCTCATACTCGTTGAACGGTATCAGATTAACCTTGGCAGGGATATTGCCGAGCAGCTTTACCAGTCTCCTGGCATCGTCAAGGGTATCGTTCACCCCTTTGATCATGACATATTCAATGGTGATCATCCGCCGGGCCGGAAGCGGATACCTTTTGCAGGCGGCCAGAAGTTCCTGGAGCGGATATTTTCGGTTGATCGGCATCAGCCGGCTGCGCACCTCATCGGTGGTGGCATTCAGGGAAACCGCCAGATTCACCGTAACCGCCTTCCCCAGAAGGTCCAATTCCGGGACAAGACCGGCGGTTGAAACCGTCACCCGGCGGGTGGAAAACTGCAGTCCGTCTTGAGACGTGATTATCTGCAGTGCCCGGATAACATTGTCCAGATTGGCGAGCGGCTCTCCCATTCCCATAAAAACGATATTCCTGATTTCCGCATCTCTTTTTACCGCGCAGACCTGGTTGACGATCTCGGCCGTAGAGAGGTTCCGAGTCAGCCTGAACGTACCCGTCAGGCAGAATTCGCACGCCATGGCGCACCCCACCTGACTGGACAGACAGAGTGTCGCGCGGTCCTCTTCGGGGATCAGCACCGATTCGACAGCGTTGCCGTCCGCCAGGCGAAACAGATACTTTCTGGTGCCGTCCCGGGAGATCTCCACTGTATCGGGAGCAAGATAGCTGATACAGGCCGAGTTCTCCAACTCGCACCGAAACTCCCTGGAAAGGTTGGTCATTTCCGCGAAGGTGGTGGCATCCTTCTGATAGAGCCACTTGAAAATCTGCCTGGCGCGATACCGCTCTTTACCGCGACCCGCAATGAATGCCTCAAGCTCTTCCAGGTTATAGTTTTTCAGATCTGCCTTTTCCATGATTGACATATAAAAAAGCCCTTCATGGTGAAGGGCCCGTGTAAGGTCTCTCTTGATTATATAAGTTCCAGTTGACTGAAGAAGTAAGGAATTTCAAAGGAGGCGGATTCCGGTGAATCGGACCCATGCACGGTATTCTCTTCGATACTGACCCCGAACTCCTTTCTGATGGTTCCGGCTTCGGCATTGGCGGGATTGGTGGCCCCCATCAGCTCGCGCCAGTCAACTATGCCGTTTTCCTTTTCCAGGGCCAGCACCACGACCGGGCTGCGCGACATGAAGGTGCAAAGGTTATTTAAAAAAGGGCGCTCCTTATGCACATAATAAAACCCTTGAGCCTGGGCCTTGGTGAGATGAAGCTTCTTCATGCCGACAATCTTAAAGCCTGCCCCCTCGATTTTTTCCAGCAGCGTACCGGTTAGATTTCTTTCCACGGCGTCAGGCTTGATAATCGCAAATGTTCTTTCCACACTCTCCTCCACGAAATGCATACTTTATTAGATCGACCGTTTTATATATCATTTCGGGACTCCATTGTCAAAGCGATTCTGGCCACGGCAAAAAAATAGCCTACAGAAAGACTTCTGTAGGCTATTTCGTTCCAGGACCCTGTTAAGTCTGCTGAATTACTTCTTCTCAGCCGGGGCAGCCGGAGCGGCCGGCGGGGCTTCAGGAGCAGCAGGTTTCGCAGTAGACATTTGCTTCTGTTCGGGTGCGGGCGCGGGCGCAGGTGCTTCTTCTTTCTTTTTGCAGCCAGCGGTGAAGGCCAGGGCCAGAGTAAGACACAGAGCTAAGGAAATCAGTTTTCTCATCGACTTTTCACTCCTTTTCTAGTTGTAGTTACCATAATAGCGCAGAGCGCATGGTTTTTCTCAAAACACTTTCGGAAATATACTAGCTTTCAAGGAAATGTCAAGATTTTTTTAACCTTAATTATGTTATTTTTTTATTTGAATTATTTCATAGTGTTATATGACAGATGGAAAATGATTCAATCCGCTTCAGCCGACTAATTGGTTAAAGATTGAAGCAAACCATCTTGATATTGGTCATTTCTTCCATTGCATAGCGCACGCCTTCCCTTCCCAGGCCGCTATCCTTGTTTCCGCCATAGGGCATGTGGTCAACACGGAACGTGGGGATGTCATTTATCATAACCCCTCCCACGTCCAGTCTGCGAATGGCCATGAAAGCCTTGTTGATGTCCCTGGTATAAATCCCCGCCTGCAGACCGTAGAGCGAATCGTCCGCCATGACAAGCGCCTCTTCGAATGAATCATAGGGGAGCACCGACACTATCGGCGCAAATACCTCGGAACAGATCACCTTCATCTCCCTGGTCACGCCGGTCAGGATAGTGGGGCGAAGACAATTACCTATCGCTTCACCCCCCACCTCGACCCTGGCGCCGAGCCTTTTCGCCTCATCCAGCCAGGAAAGCGCCCGATGTAGCTCTTGTCGGGAAATCATCGGCCCAATATCGCAACTTTTGTCCAGAGGGTCTCCCACCTTAAGTTTACGCGTCGCTGCGACAAACCTGTCGATGAATTCGGCATAACAGTGCCGATGGACAAATATCCGCTGCACCGATATGCAGACCTGTCCCGAATTGGCGAAGCTCCCGACGACACAGCGGGCAACAGCAGCGTCAACATCACCATCCTCGTCGATAATGGTCGGCGAATTGGAGCCGAGTTCCAGGGTGACCCGTTTCAGACCGCACCGGGATTTGATCTCTCTTCCCACCGGCGGGCTGCCGGTAAAGGTGATCATCGCCAGCCGCTCATCCTCCACCAGCTGCATGCCGACCGTTGTGCCGCTCCCTACAACCAGGTTCAGCACACCGGCCGGAAGACCTGCTTCCGTCAGAAGTTCCGCGAGTTTAATGGCGCTTAAGGGGGTTTTGCTGGCCGGTTTCAATACCAGCGAATTCCCCGCCGCAATTGCCGGGGCCACCTTGTGTGCCACCAGATTGAGAGGGAAATTGAAGGGAGTTATTGCGCCGATGACCCCTATCGGGACACGGATGTAAAATCCGAATCTGCCGGCGGAAACCGGTGAGGCATCCATCGGCACGATCTCACCGTGACCCGACTTGGCCTCCAGCGACGCGAATTTGAAAGTCTCCGCGCTCCGCTCTGCCTCAGTGATTGCGTATTTCCAGGATTTTCCCGCCTCTCCGGCTATGATTCCGGCTATCTCTTCCTTGTCACGCAGGATGAACTCCGCCGTCCGGGCGAGGATTTCCGAGCGCTCGTAGGCCGGCATGCCGGATATAACGGGAAATCCCTGTAGTCGGGCAGCAACAACGGCATTACTCACGTCGTCCGCCGATGCCTCGGGCACCACCCCGATGAGCGATTCGTCGTAGGGGTTGATAACCTCGATCCCCTGCCGGTCATCACCCACCCATTCTCCGCCGATCAAGACTTTATAGCGCTTTGTCATGACTTACCCGCAAGCTTCCCAGGCGCCGGTTACCGGCACCGCTCCAGACGGCACCTCCCCGTAACCGGTTAGCCCTTGCCAAATATATTTTAAATATAGTATATTGATGCATCATTAGCAATAATTTGCTTGAGGAGATTGACATGCAAAAACATATGTCAGCCAAAGAAAAAAAACTTCTCCTGGAGATTGCCAGGGAAGCCATAATTTCCTATGTGCAAAACGGATCAGTACCGGAGCGGGATGTAAAACACCCTGCCATTCTGGTTAAACAGGGATGTTTCGTCTGCATCAAAATTGACGGCATGCTGCGGGGATGCATCGGTAATTTCATATCGGAAAAACCACTCTATCAGTTGGTGCAGGAAATGGCCGTGTCGGCTGCCACCAGAGACCCGCGGTTTTATCCGATGAAAAAGGACGATCTGAAGGATTTCGACCTGGAAATCTCCGTCATCTCACCGCTGCACAAGATATCCTCCATTGAAGAGATTGAAGTAGGTGTGCATGGGCTTTATCTGGAAAAGAACTTTTCCCGCGGGGTGCTCCTTCCCCAGGTCGCAGTAGAATACGGCTGGGACAGGGGCACCTTCCTCGCCCAGACCAGCCTCAAGGCGGGCCTGGAGAAGGATGACTGGCAGGAAGGAGCCGATATTTACACATTCAGCGCCCTGGTTTTTCAGGGATAATTGGCAATTCAGAGCTTCCGTCCCCCCTCAACCGCCCATGCCTCCAGCATTTCCGTAGTAACCGACTTAGGCCGCTCGATGGCGTAACCAAGGGCGCGGTCCCAGATGATATTGGCGCAGCAACCGAGCGCCCGCCCCACACCGAACAGAACAGTGTAGAAGTCCCACTCGCGAACGCCATAGTACCATTGGATGACGCCGGACTGGGCGTCAACGTTAGGCCAGGGGTTCTTAGTCTTGCCGTGCTCGGTGAGGACCCCCGGGGCCACCTCGAAGATCATTGACACCAGCTTGAAGAGCGGGTCGTCCCTGAGGCCCGGGGTGTTTAGGCAGAATTCCCGTTGCGCCATGTAGCGCGGATCGGTTTTGCGCAGAACCGCATGTCCGTAACCGGGGATGACCTGGCCGGCATTGAGGGTATCCCAAAGCGCCTTGCCGACATTTTCCTTGGTCGGCTCAACCCCTTCACCCAACTGCTTCTCGAACTTCATGATCCAGGCAAGCACCTCCTGGTTGGCCAGACCGTGAAGCGGGCCTGCAAGGCCGTTCAAGCCGGCCGAGTAGGCATAGAAGGCATCCGAAAGGGCCGAGGCAACGAGGTGGGTCGTATGAGCGGAGACGTTCCCGGACTCATGGTCGGAATGGATGATGAAATACATGCGGGAGACGTCGTCATAAGGTTTGCCCACCCCCATCATATGGGCAAAATTGGCGCCCAGATCCAGCTCGGGGTTCGGCGAAATTATGTCGCTGTCCTTGTATTTAAAGCGGTAAATGAAGGCGGCGATTTCAGGGAGTCGTGCAACCAGGTCGCAACAGTCCTCGTACATCGGTCCCCAGGCATCCATCTTGTTGAATTTCCCAGAGCCGTAAAACCTGGCGAATTTGGAATCCCGCTGCATGGAAAGGACCGCAGAGGAAAGCATGACCATCGGGTGGGTCCCTTTAGGCAGTGCACGGATCACGTCATAGACATAGTAAGGGACATTGGCGCGGGCCTTGAAGTCGTGGAGCACATCTTCGATTTCCACTTCAGTGGGGATATCTCCTGTCAGGAGGAAATACCAGAAGGCCTCAACGGTTGGATAAACGGAACCGGCGGCCTTGGGTAACGCCGCAAAGGTTTCGGGGATGGTCTTGCCACGGAAGCGGATACCTTCATGGGGATCCAGATAGGAAATATCGGTTACGAGGCTGCGGATATCGCGGGCGCCGCCGATACACTGCTCGATAGTGACCTGGTCAATCAGAACCTTGCCGAATTCCCTGATGAGCCTGGCGGTGCGGTGGCGGTGCGCCACGATATTCTGGTACAGTTTGTCTTTCAAATTAGACATGGTGCCTCTCCTTTCATCCTGTCAGGTTTTGTTAACAAATAACCTCTATGCAAAACTGGAAAGAAACTGTCAATTCACGCTCCCGGATGGACAGATATTGCCTGCCATATTGGGGAAGGGTGTTCATTAAGTCCATCCGGCTTTCCGGAGAAGGTACTATCGCCCACTGTCAAACGGAGTTATATCAAGCGACAGATGGATTGTACAACCTCTGAGCAAATCCATTTGACGGAACTGCCGATTTCACCACTGTCGTCAAGCAGCGTTCGCAACTATTTATAATAACTGGGAATTTATGATTTAAGATTTTTTCGAGTACGATTACAATGCCAGGATTATTTGTATTAAACAGTGCGCATTAATTTGTATACTGTATACCAATTAGTCGAGGAAATTTCAATAAAAATTTACTTCATAACGATTTTATAATATTCCCAGCTCCTGGTCGGAATAGGTAATCGGCTTCAAGCCTTGATCTGTGAGATAAAAGGTGTTTTCTATGCCGATCGCCCCTTCACCGGGGAACACCACCTTAGGCTCGAAAGCGAAAACCATTCCCGTTTCAAGGGTCATCTCCTTGAAACCCCGCGCCAGAAACGGGTATTCGTCGATCTCGATGCCGATGCCGTGGCCGATGAACGACACCTGCGCACCCTTGTTCCCCATGAAGCTGTCGGCATATCCCTGGTCAACCGCAAGGGCGAGGCACTCTTCATAGATTTCCCCCCAGGTTGCACGGTTATCGGCAAGCGCCATCATCCTTTCCTGGACCAGCAGCATATCTTCGTAACCCCTTTTCAGCCGGTCGGAGATGCCGCCGATGGCGAATACTCGGGTCTGGTCGACCATGTAACCGTCCAGGCACCCGGCAAAATCGACTATTATCGGCTCGTTCCGCCTTATTTTCTTGTAACCGGCCCCCTGGCCGAAAGCCGGACTGGGCCCCACCCCGCCGAGGGGGGTGTCCATATAGGCGGGAACCGCACTGTCCGCACCGGAAAAGATATGGGCATAGAACAGTTCGGCATTAAAGGCGCGCATCCTGAGCAAACCCTGGTGCCCCTCCTTTCTTGCAGTGAACTCCAGCTCGGCGGCCAGTTCCAGGTCGCTCATCCCCTCCCGGATGATCTCCCGCGCCCGACGACAAACCTTGTCAACCTGGCAGGCCGCATCCTTTAGTATATGGATCTCATAATGGGTCTTGATCATCCTCACCTTGCGGATAAGCGGGGTGGCATCGATGAATTCCCCCTGCCTAAAGACATTCCGGTAGCGTTCAAAAAAGTTTACCGGCAGGACATCCAGCTCCATGCCGATCCGTTTCGGTTGAGGATAACTATGGTTGGCGAGAACCATCGGGATATCTTTCATGGAAGAAAATGGCACCACCTCTCTTAATCCCGACTCCATTCGAGCCCGCAGGAAATCCTTACGCACCATGTATAGGGGCTCTCCCTCCAGCGGGACGTAGAGATTGCCGCTCTGGATGGTACCGGTGAAGTAGAACAGGTCGGCGTTTTGTACGATGATGACTGCGTCGAGCCCTTCTACGGCCATATACTGCTGTAGCTTCCGGAAACGGTATTCCAACTCGCTGGTCGGTGTAATGCGCATGGGATCTCCTTCTGTTCAGGTTCAGGTGCAGGTTCAGGTGCAGGTCTGTGACAGATTTTGCCTCTTCTCAACCTGAGCCTCAACCTCAACCTGTTTTTTTACTCTGTCTCTTCGAGATGCAGTTCCTTGATTGCCATCTCCCGGAGCTTGAATTTCTGGATCTTCCCGGAAGCGGTCATGGGAAAAGAGCTGACGAACTTTACATACTTCGGTATCTTGTAGTTGGCGATCCGCCCCTTACAGAAGGCACGCACTTCGTCCTCTGCCATCTCCACCCCTTTCTTGAGGATGACCGAAACCATCACCTGCTCGCCGTACTTCCGGTCGGGAATGCCGTAGACCTGGACGTCGGAGATTTTCGGATGGGTAAAGAGGAACTCCTCGATTTCCCGCGGATAGATATTCTCACCCCCGCGGATAATCATGTTTTTGATCCTGCCGGTGATCTTGCAGTAGCCGTTCTCGTCCATCACCGCCAGGTCGCCGGTATGGAGCCAGCCATCGGCGTCGATCGCCTTGGCGGTCTCCTCCGGCATCTTGTAGTAACCCTTCATAACGAGGTAGCCACGGGAGCAGAGCTCACCCTGCTTGCCCGGGGGAAGGACGGCGCCGGTTTCGATGTCAACGATTCGCACCTCCACGTCGGGGAGGGCCCGGCCAACCGTCGCGACCCTGAGTTCGATCGGGTCTTCGGTCCTTGTCTGCGTTATCACAGGCGACGCTTCGGTCTGGCCATAGGCGATGGTAATCTCGGAGACGTGCATGTCGCGGATCGCCTGCTTCATCACCTCTATAGGGCAGGTAGAACCGGCCATGATACCTGTGCGCAGGCTCGTGAGGTCGAACCTGGCGAACTCCGGATGTTCCAGCTCGGCGATAAACATGGTGGGGACCCCGTGCACAGCGGTGCAGCGTTCTTTCTCGATGGTCTTAAGTACCTTGAGGGGATCGAATATCTCCACCGGCACCATGGTGGAGCCATGGGTGACGCACGCCATCACTCCAAGGACACAGCCGAAACAGTGGAAGAAGGGGACCGGGATGCAGAGCCGGTCCTTTTCGGTGAAACGCATGCACTCGCCGATATTGAAGGCGTTGTTGATGACATTGTGGTGGGTAAGCATCACCCCCTTGGGAAAGCCGGTGGTGCCGGAGGTGTACTGCATGTTGATCACTTCGTCTTTGTGCAGTGTCGCCTCCACCGCCGTCAGTTCCGCATCCGGGAGATCCTGTCCCAATTCCATGATGTCCTGGAAATTTATCATGCCGTCCGGAGTTTCAGCGCCGATGAAGATGACGTTTTTCAGTCGCGGAAGCCTGGAGCTCGTCATTTTACCCGGCTCGGCCTGCTTAAGCTCGGGCATGACATCGTAGAGGGTTTGCACGTAATCGGTGTCTTTGAACGCATTGACGAGAAAGAGGGTACTGGAGTCGGACT
>JBGPID010000107.1:0-8677 GCA_041484725.1 Geobacteraceae bacterium
CGAGCCCCTCCTCGTGGGGGGTCTCGATGCCGATAAAGACCTCCTCAAATCCAGCCCTGACCATCAGTTCCATGAGACAAGGGTCGTCGGCCAGGTCGATGGTCGCCTCGGTGTAAAAGTAGAAGGGACGACCTCTTTGCTCCATCCAGTCGATCATGGCGGGGAGGACCTCCCTCTTCAGCTTGCCCCGGTCACCGATGAAGTTGTCGTCCACGAAGAATATGGCGCCGCGCCATCCACGGCGATATAGGCTGTCCAACTCGGCGATCAGCTGGGTAAGCGGCTTGCTTCTCGGTTTTCTCCCGAACAGCGCGGTTATGTCGCAGAACTCGCAGTCGAAGGGGCACCCACGACCGTACTGGATATTCATGGCTGCATAATTCTTCACCTCCAACAGATTCCAGAGGGGAATGGGAGTCTCCTTCAACTCCGCCCATCGCTTGTCGGTATAGAGATGCCGTGCCTCACCCGTGGCCAGGTCCGCCAGGAACGGGGGGAGGGTGAGTTCCGCTTCACCCAGCACCAGGTGGTCCACTTCGGGGAAGGCATCGTGGTAGGCGGTAAAGAGGGGGCCACCGGCAACGCTCTTCACCCCCAGCCGTCGGCAGCGGGCGATCACATCCTGCGCTGATTTCCTCTGGATGGTCATGGCGCTGATGAAGACGTAATCCGCCCATGCCAGCTCCTCGTCGGTGAGGGGACGGACGTTCATGTCCACGAGCCTCTTTTCCCACTCAACCGGAAGCATGGCAGCCACCGTCAGAAGCCCCAACGGGGGGAAGCTCGCCTTCCTGTCGATGAATTTCAGGGCATGCCGGAAACTCCAGAAGGTGTCCGGATAGCGGGGATAAACGAGGAGAATCTTCATCTATAGTGCTCCTGTAATGCGTTTTATATTGTTCAATTGTATAACTATTTCTTCGAGATGATTGATAATCAATGTAAATTTTCTGTAAAAGATGGGCAACTGCGGGCAGGCCTTGACTTCAGAGGATTAAGCAGTGCGCAGGGAGCAGGAGAATATGGGCCGGCATCTATTCTGAGGACTCCTCAACGTACTATTCATGTACGCCTGCGTCGCCCCCTCCTCGCCGCCTGGTACTCATTTTGATTGCAACTCGCTATAAAAAGGCGTCAAACAGTCCGGATCAGTGTTCGGCGGCATTTCCCCAAAGCTCTTTCAACCGGGCGTCTCTGCCGCACCTGCTCCGGTAGTATTTATAGCGGATCGGGTTTTTTTTGTAGTAATGCTGGTGATACTCCTCGGCGGGGTAGAACTCCGTTGCCCGGGTAATCTCGGTGACGACAGGTTCCCTGAACGGTTTGTTCTTCTCCAGCGCATTTCTCGATTTCATGGCGAGTTGCCGCTGTGTCTCATTGTGGTAGAAAATGGCCGAGCGGTACTGGTGCCCGCTGTCGCAGAACTGCCGGTCCCTGACGGTCGGATCGATGTTGTGCCAGTAAACCTGAAGGAGCTTTTCGTAACCGATCTTCGCGGGGTCATAAACGACCTGGACCGATTCTGCATGACCTGTTCCACCGGCGGAGACCTCCTCGTAAGTGGGGTCCAGTTTGGTTCCGCCGGTATAGCCGGACGTGACGGAGAGCACTCCGGTCAGTCCGTCAAAGGGGTGCTCCATGCACCAGAAGCAGCCACCGGCAAAGGTGGCTTTTTCGAGGGTCCGGCCGGGGGATGATTGATCCGCACCCCGGACCACTCCCGACCCAGTCGCCAGTATTAGCGCAAAAAGAGACAGGCAAAAAACGACACATAGACCAAAAGTTTTATTCATAGCAAATATCCTCCTAACGAAATGAAGTATCTATCCGCGCATGAATTTCAGCCAGGCGCCGAGCAGGTTCCTGACGAACGGGGTAAGCCTGGTCCGGTTATAGGCGTCGGCCAGCTTTTTGATCGCCTCTGCCTGGGTGGGATACGGGTGGATGGTCCTGCCGATGGCGGAGAGGCCAAGGCCGGCGGTCATCGCCAGAGAGAGCTCGTTGATCATCTCCCCGGCATGACGGGCAACAATGGTGGCGCCGAGGATTCTGTCGGTCCCCTTCCTGAGGTGTACCCTGGCGAATCCTTCCGTCTCCCCGTCCAGAAGCGCCCGGTCCACATCGGCCAGGGGGATGGTAAGGGTCAGCACTTCGAGCTTCTTCTCCCTGGCATCCCGTTCATACATCCCCACGTGCGCTACTTCCGGGTCCGTGTAGGTGCACCAGGGGACCACCAGTGCCGAACTCTTCTGCCTTCCCATGAACAGCGCGTTGGCGATCACGATGCGGGCCAGGGCATCGGCGGTATGGGTGAATTTGTAGGGAAAGCAGATGTCGCCCGCTGCATATACCCGAGGATTGGAGGTCTGCTGCAGATCGTCAACCTTGACTCCCGTCGCCGGATCGTAGGCGATCCCGGCCGCTTCCAGGTTGAGTCCCCCCACGTTGGGAATCCGGCCGATGCCGACGAGTATCTCATCAACCGCCACATCGAGCGTCCGCCCCTCTTTCTCGACGGTAATGATCTTTTCCCCGTTCCTGTTCGCGGCACTGAGGATTTTTGCCGGGAGAAGGAGCTCGATCCCTTCCCGGATGAAGGCCCTCTGCACAATTTCCGCGGCGTCACGGTCCTCCCGGGGAAGGATGTGGTCGTTCAGGTGCCCCAGAATAATGACCTTGCTCCCCAGTCGCGCGAAGGTCTGGGCCAGCTCGCTGCCGATCGGCCCTGCACCGATGACGGCGAGCCTGGCGGGCAATGCGGTCAGAGAGAAGACGGTTTCGTTGGTCAGGTAGCCGGTATTCTCCATGCCGGGAATGGGAGAGGGGGCCGCCCGGGCCCCGGTACAGACGGCGGCTCTCTTGAAGCGGAGCGTTTTCCCTGCAACCTCGATGGAGTCAGGCCCGGTGAAGCGGCCTTCGCCGAAAAAAACATCCACCCCGAGCTCGTCCCTGAAGCGCCGGGCAGAGTCGTGGGGACTGATCTCCGCCCTGATCCGCCGCATCCGCTCCATGGCAGCGGGAAAATCGATGGTGAGGCGCTCTCCTCCCGCGATAGAGAACTCTCCGGCGCTTCTGACGTCGTGCATGGCGCGGGCGGCGCGGATGATCCCCTTGGAGGGAACACACCCCACATTGAGGCAATCCCCCCCCAGAAGATTGCGCTCGATGAGAGCGACCTTTGCCCCGAGTCCAGAGGCGCCGGCGGCGGTAACGAGCCCGGCCGTCCCCGCTCCGATCACAACTAGGTTGTAGACAGGGGCCGGCACCGGATTCACCCAATCGGCTGGATGAACGTTAGCCAGCAACAACCTGTTGTTGTCCGTAAGGGGGAGGATTGCCGGTATTTCGTTCATTATGCGGCCTCTTCAATAAGTGGAGTGATCGTTCTTCAGACTTTCTTTTCCAGGGCCCTACGGGCGAGCCGCGTTACATATACCGTAACCGCCACCGTGGCGATAAGCCCGACTATATACAACCCCCATTCCACCCCTGTTCTGCTCCTCCCTCCGGCGCCCAGGCGGGCCAGGTCGCCGGCGAGCGAGCCGATATAGACATACATCACGGTGCCGGGCATCATGCCGATCCAGGAAGCAAGGAAGTAGTCCCGCAGACTCACCTTCGTCAGGCCGAAGGCGTAGTTCAGGAGGTTGAAGGGAAAGATGGGTGAGAGCCTGACAAGCCCGACGATCTTCCATCCCTCGCGGGCTACCGCCTCGTCAATGGCCTTGAATTTCGGGTTCCCCTCGATTTTCTTTGCAACCCACTCCCGAGCGAAGTACCGTCCCACGAGGAAGGCGCAGGTAGCGCCCAACGTGGCTGCCACGGAAACGATAAGCGAACCCTTGACAACCCCGAAGAGGACGCCGGCCCCCAGTGTCAGGATGGAGCCGGGGATGAACAGGACGCAGGCGGCGATGTAGATGGCAATGAAGATGAAAGGTCCCCACCCCCCCAGGCCGGCCAGCCACTCCAGGGAGCTCTTGAGGAGTTCCTGGATATGGAAGTATTTTGCGGTGCACAGGAGAATGATGATAACAGCAGCAGCCAGGAGCAGCTTGATTCTTCCGCCGGAGTTTTTATTGTTCGAGTTTTCTTTCATCCCTTTCACTCCGCGGGATGCCTGCCGCGACAGCTCCCCCATCGCCTCAGCCATTCCCCTTCTCCTCACTCCCCCCTGAATCTGGGCTTGCGCTTTTCCAGGAAGGCGGCCTTCCCCTCACGGTAGTCGCTGCTGGCGTAAGCCTCGCGCCGCAGCCCCTCGATCCGCTCGAACGCCTCGGGACCCATCGGGTTGGAAATGCCGAGGATGCGGAGCTGTTCCTTGATCACGGTGATGGCGAGCGGCGAATTCTCCGCTATCTGCCGGGCCATGGAATAGGTGAACGACTCCAGCTCATCAAGAGGCGCCAGATGGTTGAGGATGCCAATCTGAAGGGCCCGTTCAGCTCCTATCGGCTGGGCGGTGAAGAACATCTCGCGAGCGATCCGCATGCCGACAACATTGAGGAAGTGGAGGATGCCTGAGAAGTTGTAAGGGAGGCCCAGTTTCGCCGGGGTGATGGCAAAAGAGGCGCAAGGGGCGCCGATGGCCAGGTCACAGGTAACCACCAGATCGCAGGCGCCTCCCCAGACGCTTCCCTCGATCATGGCTATGACCGGCGCGGGAAACCGTTCGACGGCGCGGAGCGCACGTTCAAGGGGATCGCTGTAGGAGAGCGGTTCCCGGCCCGGGTCAGGGAGTTCTCTTACGTTGAAGCCGGCTGACCAGACCTTGCTGCCGCTGGCGGCGCGAATGACAACGGCCCGCATCCTGCGCCGCTCGAATTCGGCAAGTGCCTCGACCAGCTCGGTGAGAAGGTCGTTGGAAAGACAGTTCCGTCGCTCCGGGTTGTTCAGGGTGATCGTTCCGATCTGCTCAATGCAGTCAGTCAACAGAAGTGCCATCATAGTCCCTCATCGTTCACGGGGTAATCTGAAGCTATTGTTACAGTCTTATCTTATCAGGTAACTCCAACACCATTTAATGCCCCGCAAAATACGCCTGACCGGGCCGCGCGTCAAGATTTTTTGGAGACCGGGGACCGGGAAGGGCAATGGGGATTGCATGCATGCGCCTCAGCCACCACACTATGCAGCATGCTTCACATTGCAGGACGATTTTCCAAGGGGTGACAGTTGACAATCTTTCTTTGCAGGCAATAACAACAGAAAAGCCGCTCCATCGGCCCAAGGCGGTCATCCTTGGCAATAATGCCGGTGCCCGATCTTAATTGAGGATAACCTGAACCGGATTCACCCTGAACTGCTCCGTTTTTAAGACAAAAAAACGCCTGTCCGAAAGCCATGGCTTCCGTGACAGGCGCATATGAAATTTAAGCGTCGCCGGCTTTTGCCGGCTACAAAGTCAACTCCCGGTGCCCCTGGCAGAGATGATCCCGCAACCCCGCCACTTCCCCGTCCTCCAGGTAGGCGTCGAAATCCATCACCCGGTCGATGACGCCGGCCGGAGTGATCTCGACGATGCGGTTCGCCACGGTTGCGACGAACTGGTGATCGTGGGAGGAAAAGAGCACTACCCCGCTAAAGGCGATCAGCCCGTTGTTCAGGGCGGTGATCGATTCCAGGTCGAGGTGGTTGGTCGGCTCGTCAAGGACCAGGGCGTTGGCGCCGGAGAGCATCATCCGGGAGAGCATGCAGCGGACCCGTTCCCCGCCGGACAGGACGCTGGTCTTCTTCATCGCCTCCTCTCCGGAGAAGAGCATCCTCCCGAGAAATCCGCGCGCGAACGACTCCCCTTCGGCCGGGGGGGAGAACTGGCCGAGCCATTCGACCAGATTCAGGTCGCTGGCGAAATAGTCGCTGTTCTCTTTCGGGAAGTAGGCGGGGGTGATGGTTACCCCCCAGCGAATGCTCCCGCTGTCCGGTTCGAGTTCTCCGGCGAGGATCCGAAAGAGGGTGGTCTTGGCCAGGCTGTTGCCGCCGACCAGGGCAATCTTGTCCCCCTTGCGCACGATGAGGGTGAGATTGCCCAGCACCTCGATGCCGTCGACCTTTTTCGACAGCCTCTCGATCTCCAGGATGATGTCGCCGCACGGCCGCTCCGCTTTGAAGACGACGTACGGGTACTTGCGCGAAGAGACCGGCATCTCCTCGATGGTCAGCTTCTCCAGCAGCCTTTTCCGCGAGGTGGCCTGCTTCGCCTTGGAGGCGTTGGAGCTGAAGCGCTGGATGAACTCCTTCAGTTCGGTCGCCTTGTCGGTGACCTTGCGGTTATCGTCCTGCTTCTGCTTGAGGGTCAACTGGCTCGCCTGGTACCAGAAATCGTAGTTCCCCACGTAAACCTGGATCCTGCCGAAGTCGATGTCGGCAACGTGGGTGCAGACCTGGTTCAGGAAGTGCCGATCATGGGAGACCACGATCACCGTGTTCTGGAAGCGGAAGAGGAAATCCTCCAGCCAGGCGATCGACTTGAGATCGAGATGGTTGGTCGGCTCGTCCAGCAGGAGCACGTCCGGGTTGCCGAACAGCGCCTGGGCCAGGAGCACGCGCACCTTGTCTCCTCCCTCGAGCTCCTTCATCCGCCTGTTGCGCAGCTCTTCCGGGATGCCTAGACCGTTCAAAAGCACTGCCGCCTCGGACTCCGCCTCGTAGCCGTTCATTTCGGCAAACTCCCCTTCGAGCTCCGCGCAGCGATTACCGTCCTCCTCGGAAAACTCCGCCTTGGCATAGATCGCCTCCCGCTCGGCCATCACCTCGTAGAGACGATTGTGTCCCATGATGACCGTGTTGAAGACGGTCTCCTCGTCGAAGGCGAACTGGTCCTGCCGGAGGACAGCAATCCTCTCCCGGGGGCCGACCGTAACTTCCCCCTTGTCCGCCTCCGCCTTACCGGCGAGGATCTTCAGGAAAGTCGATTTTCCAGCGCCGTTGGCGCCTATAAGCCCGTAGCAGTTGCCCGGGGTAAACTTGATGTTGACGTCCTTGAAGATAACCCTCTTCCCGTAGGAAAGGGTAATACCCGTTGCTGTAATCATGCGTTGACTCCTTTTTTTCGACAAAAAAAACCACAGGGCATCTCCCTGTGGTCAGGTGAATTTAAGGCAGGATAACATGATTGTCCCGGCCGCGGCAAGCTTTTTCTCCCTTGCCGTGCCGGCGCCGACCGGACGAACGGGAATCATCCCGATAAATAACTATGCCGCAGGAACAGAGCTATTGCCTCGGCGGCGGATAGGAAGGGTCGTAGTCCGGCGGTACGGCGTTCATGTCTGACGGAGGAGGAGGTGAGGCCCTCCGCACGCGACGGGTTGACGCCCCGGGGACCTGGTTACCCTTGGCATACATGCACTGCTTATAGGCGATGTCGTAGCGGCGCTGTGCCTCCATTCCATAAACCTGACCGGCCTGGGCGCCGGAAGCCGTCCCTACCAGAAGCCCACTGCCGGCGCCAATGGCCGCACCGGCGCCGGGATTGCCCGTGGCAGCGCCGATGGCGGCGCCCAGACCGGCGCCGATGAGCGTTCCGGTAACTGCCCCTGCGGCTGTATTCTGGTTAGCCGCATCCTGTGCTGACGTCCCGGTTTGCTGGCTTGCCCACTGCCTGCAGATTGCATCATCGGCCTGGAATTCTTCAAATGACTTCCCGGAGCCCGGCAGCACCGTCACGCTCGGGCCGGTCGGGACAGTGGCACAACCGCCCAATGCCAGCAACATCATAAATGACAAGATTTTTCGCATGCGCATTACCATGTCGTCACTCCTCCTCGTCCGCTGGAGGCTGAGAGGGTACAACCCTCAACCATCCGTTCGGACATTTTTTCACAGACGGATAGTAGCCTTCCGGATTCCTGCAGAAATACCAGTAACTGGGTTCCTGTTGCTGAGACTCCGGCTGGATATATTCCTCAGGCTGCTGCGGGACGTCCACAAGCGGCGCCGAATAGTACGGATAATACGGATAGTAGGGATAATAATAGGGGTAGCCCCACCACCACGGACCCCACCACCCATACCAACCACCACCATGCCATCCACCACCATGCCATCTACCACCATGCCATCCACCACCATGCCATCCACCACCACCATGCCCACCGCCAACAAAGGCACTGCCGCCATGCCCACCACCAACATTCCCACCTCCACCATGCCCGCCGTGGGCGGCATATCCGGAAAGGGCATTCCCCAGGACCAGTGTCATGATCGCAAGGGCTATACAAATGGTCTTTTTCATGTTCGCCCCCTGTAGAGTGAAGTATTCTCTCTTTGTAGGATATTTTACACCTTCTTTCCTTGTATGTATAGACGTAAAATCCATGCCAAAGGTTACAAAAAACCTCCATCGTTGACAATAACTTTGAAGATGTGAAAAGAATGTGCCGCCGGCCGGAAGGGAAACCAGTAAACGACAATTGCAATCGGTTTCGCTCATTCCCAGCGCAGGGTCAGGGAATTATCCTTGTCCAGTTCAACCCGGGTGCCGAACCTTTTCCCTTCCCTGTTCAAGGTCTCCCTGAGCCATGCCGCTTCCTCCTTCGCAGCCCGGTTCACCCTGAAATTCTTCATCCGGGTCGGCTTCATCGTTAATCCGGCGAGCGTTCCTGAGCCCGGGTCCATCTGCAGAAAATACATCAACCCCAGCTCACCCCGGTACTGTTCATAGCCGCCGATCCCTTCA
>JBGPID010000108.1:0-8673 GCA_041484725.1 Geobacteraceae bacterium
ATAACCAAGGAATTATCGGCAAAACAGATATTGCCATTACTAATGGCGATACTTCGATATTTAGATGTTCCAGAAGCAAAGAAAGCATTTAACTTATGCTTATCATGGACAGTACGGTTTTTAATTGCAGGTGGCGGTGGCGGTGGTGTGTTAGACCGGCAATATGCCTTACGCGCAAAAGAAATTAGTAATCGAGAAATAACAACCGCAAGAGATTTGGCAACAAGAATGTCTCAGGTCGTTCATACCGACCAAGCTTTTGAAGAAGCGTTTAAAACAGCCTCCATTTTCAAAACCAAATTGGCACGTTATTACATTCGCGCCATAGAACTATATTTAGCCAATGATCCATATCCGCAATTTGTGCCAAATGAAGATGTGAAAGCTGTGAATGCGGAACATATATTGCCTCAGACTCCGAGTGACGGATGGAACATCCTCGCAGATGTTGCGGCAAGTTATAACAAACGTCTTGGGAATCTTGTTCTTATGAAAGCTATGGACAATGTAAAGATTGGCAATAAAGGCTTTGGGGAAAAGAAAGATTTTTATAGGAGAAGTCCTTTTTTAACTACACAATGGGTCGCAGAATATAGTCAATGGGGGCCGGATGAGATTAATAACCGGCAAAGTAAACTTGCGGAGTTAGCCCCTAAAGTCTGGCCGATAAATATATGAAATAAAATCTTCAACAATTAAAAAAAGGGGGGTAGTCGTCAGAACCACCTCCTCAATTTCAGGATGCAGCCGCACCGGGAGCAGATAAAGCCCTCTGGCCATCTAAGTTGAAGAAGATACTCACGGCAACCTTGCTCGCTGCAAAATCGACGATCAAATTAGACCTCGTTCTTGGGAAAACCCTCTTTCATGGCTGGCCTCCTATTGCTGTTTGGAGAGCAGTTTATCGTTAAGTGTGTCAGAATCTGTCGCAACCTTGCTTCACTGGAGCGAAGTAGATAACCAGATCTTGTTATTTCCCTGAGGATGTGTACGCCCAACTGAGCCTGCTGAACGAAACGACTTCAACCGTCAATAACAAATTGCCTCATTGATTTCAGGCGCCAGGGTATTAACATGGGCACCTGCCGCTGGTATTCCCGATATGTTTCGCCGAATTCGGTTACCAGGTCTCGCTCTTCAAGGAATGCCCCGATAACTATCCAGACCGTCCAGAGTCCGTTGAACAGAAGCCGGTCCGCTTGGGGGGCCGGATATGACCACATTGCCAGCATCATGAAAAGGTAGAGGGGGTGACGGACCCAGAGGTATGCACCCCTGGCGGCGAACGGCATCCGCTTCTGCTCCTTCCCGCGCAAACGCACAACAATCGGCCAGACGCCGCAGGGATCGAAAAACCTGAGCGATAATACCCCCCAGACAAGCCCCGGCAGGGATAGCCCGTAAACCGCGCGCAACGACCAGCGGAAAATGCTGTCAGGCGCCTGGAACGCATGAGGTGTCTCCTGCCAGCATACGGTCACGGTCAGCAGGATCGCGCCGGATGCTATCGCGTAAAAAGCCAGATCATAGTCCTTCGGGATGAACCGGGCTGTCCAGCGCCGGAATGAGTTTCTGACCATTCCGCTATGTTGAATGAAAAACAACAGGGATAGCCCGGTGTCGAACCACAGGACCTCCCGTTGTTCCAGACCGAGGTCAAAATAGCCGGGGGGGCCTGCAAAGAGAAAAATAAAGAACGCGATCAGCGCTCCATCACCGATAATAACAGCCAGAACAATAACCAAGTATGCTGGTAACCTGCGCATTTACGCCTCGTTTACTTAAGTTGAGCAATTGCGTTTCAGTTGAAGTCAATCAGTCCGTAATGGGCCGCGACCGCAACGGCCTGTGGCCTGTTTGTCACTCCGAGTTTCTGCATGATCTTGTAAACGTGGAAATTGACGGTTCTTTCACTTATCCCCAGGATGATCGATATGTCCCAGGAACTTTTCCCCTGTTTCAGCCAGTCGAAAACTTCCTTTTCCCTGGAGGATAGTTCGAAGTTATTGGCGTGCAACTGCTTTTGGTTGAATACGCTGGAAAGCGCCAGATGGAGGTGAGGGGTTATGAATTCCAGTATGGCTGCGGAACGCTTGTCGTACTTCATCGAAGAGCTTGAAAAGCAGAACATGCTGCCGTTTTTCGCCGGGGATAAGGGTCTTGAACCACAAGTATAGCCTTGCTTCATGTCAAAATCCAGGCAGAGCGAAATGATCTCCTCCGGCTGCCTCAGTTTTTTCCAGACATCGGTCCAGTATTGAAGTTTGTAGGATGTAAAGTTTTCTCTGATAACGGCGCTCTTCTGCATGTAGTCTTTAGACATATATTCACGAAACCATTCTTCTGAAAAGCTGATATTGACAAGAAGAGAAGTGACTATGCCGTTACTTTCGTCAAGATGACCCAATACGACAGTGGCGAAATCAAATTGGAGGAGTTCCTGAAGCTTTGGGAAGAGCGCCCTGAAGGCCTCCTCATCGTTGCAGGAGATGGCCCGGTGGATAAATACGAGGAGCTTTAGCGCATCGTTGCGGGAAAGGCAAGTGCTGAATTCCGACGGTTCAGATGAAGATATGGAAATATCTCCACTTCTGTCATGCATACTGCACCCCGTCATCGTAAGATGAGGATTTACACGTCTGTTGCCGTTTCGGGCTGAATCACGAATAATTCTTGCAATCTTGAAATCCTGTTGTCAAGGTAATATTATGTAATTACTCATTTACTGAGTCTTAAGACGGATTTGAATCTAACCGCTTTCATCCATCACTCTTCTGTCTGCCTCCTCCGCCAAAGCAGCGTAGGCTGCCGTGGCCGGGTCAGCCTATCAAACCGACTGCTCAAGCTACTCAACCACTGCCCGGGCAAAGTGCATATGTTCGTATGCATGATAGCCGTCCGTGCGGCCCCGGAAGAAGCGTTTTCCGATGTCAGCGGGGCTCAGGTTCTCCAGAAGCCGTAAGCCCAGAGGTGCGAGTTCCTTTGCAAGAGCGGACGGCTCAAAACCGGTGATCATCGGCTCGCCTATATTCCGCAGGTATTCCATTCCCACCTGGATACTCCTGGCTGCTGTTTCAGAGAGAAACGCGTCTTTGTCCAGGTAGTCGAAAATAATCGTGCTTCCGGCCGGGGCAAGACCGGCGATGGCGCGCAACGTGGCAATCACCGCTTCCCGGTTGAGGTAATAGGTGACCCCCAGCCAACTGACGAAGCTGGGGGACTCTGTATTATAGGACGAGCATGCAAGCGCCGCTGCCGGGCTCTCATGGTTAAAGTCCACCGGTACGAAGTGCAGTTGCACGGGGTGCGGCCACCCGACCTCGGCGAGGCGGCTGCGCTTGTGGGCCTGTGTCGCGGGATGGTCGACCTCGAACACCTGAAGCTCTTTTACCAGTTCCGGACAGCGAAAGGCAAAGGAATCCATCCCCGCCCCGAGGATTAAATATTGCCGCACCCCTGCCCTGACAGCCTTTTCCAGGAAGTCTTCCGTATATCGCGCACGGCTTATGGCCAGTGATAAAGGCGCTATGGCCCGCATGAACCATGCAAGGGCCGTCGCTTCGTCAGGGCAGGACGCAGCGCACACGGGGTCAATGATCTTGACAGCCGTCGTAAACTGCTGGTCAAAGAATGCGCGCTCCTGATCCGTGAGCAGATGATACGCCAGAAAGTCATCAAAGATCTTCGGGGCGTCGTGCACTGCGTGGTAGGCGCGAAAATAGGTCAGAAGCGGCGCGGTATGTTTCACACGGGTTTCATTCATCATTCATTATCCTTTTTGCCGGCTTCCATGGTTCTTTGCTCCGGATTAATGTGCAGCCAGAACATCACCCTTTGTACTCTCGATTATGCCGATAATTTCGTCCTGCTCTTTCATGGGGACTTTGAAACTGTTCATGCTGTCCCGAAATATTACTTTTAATTCATTCCACTCTTTTTCTGTAACCAAAAGATGTTGATGGGCATCTTTCAGGGAGCGTCCCGTATACTTCTGCGGCCCTCCCATAACCATGCATGCCAGCGCCGTGGCGTTGAATTTGTAAGCAGCTTTCGGGTAACGTTTGTGGGCCTCTTCGATCCTCGGATTGGCCTTGAATACCTCGTCCACATAGCTCCGCTCGATCACATCGTCTATCAACACCGCTATATTGTTGACTCCGCCAACGCGCTCATAAAGAGACGGGCCTTTAGCCGGCTTCTCCTCAGCAGCACTGGCAGATACGCTCCACAAAGCTGCCACAAATACTGTTACCAATACAAGAACAAACCTAATGAACAATCTTTCCCTTTTCATCGTTTACCCCCTTTGTTGCGATTTGGATATTTTCAACCATGGCATAATAATTCCATAACAGTACCGAATTATCACCTGTCATTTGTTACAGTTGTTATTACCCCCGATCGGGTGTAAATATTGCTTAAACAATGGGGACAATAGTACTGGGAGAAAGGTATACAGGGATTTTTTACTGGCAGGAGAAACAAAAAGGTGGGAATATACTTCCCGGTGACATGCCCCTGCCTGAGGTTTGGTCATGGAAGCAACGAGAGAAATATACTGGAATGTGGGGCACGGAGCTGTTGCACCCATATACCTGTTCGGTCTCTTCGCCATTGCTGTTTGCGCATGGGGGTTTTACCGGCGTATACGGGTATATCGTATGGGCGGGCCGCTTGACCGGTTTGATCGGTTCCCCTTGCGGATCACGTTGATGCTGAAGCGGATACTGACCCAGAGCAAGGTCATGCTCTCGCCCGGTCCCGGCACCCTCCATGCGCTCTTCTTCTGGGGATTCGGTCTTCTCTTTATCGGCACCCTGCTGATCATGGCCCAGGCCGACTTTTTTGATCCGCTCCTCCATCTCCGCTTTCTAACAGGGGGATTCTACAAGCTCTTTTCGCTTCTCCTCGATATTGCCGGAGGAGTCGCCATCGTTATGCTGGGTGGGCTCCTTGTGCGGCGTTTCTTTATCAAACCGGCGGGACTCCAAACGGTTCGCGACGATTACCTTATCCACACCCTTCTCTTTTCAATCCTCGTCACCGGCTTTCTGGTCGAGGGCGTACGGATGTCCTCTTCTGAGATCGGTATCAATCCCGGCCTGGCAAGCTTCTCTCCCATCGGCCTGGGTGTCGGCAGGCTCTTCTTGGCACTGTCTCCTGTCCGGCTTTCCCTTGTCCACAAGATTCTCTGGTGGCTCCACTTCTTCCTGGCCTTGGGCTTTATCGCCCTTATACCCTTTACCAGGCTGCGCCATATCTTCACCATCCCCGCTAATTATCTGCTGACCAACCTCGGAGCTAAAGGTGCGATTGCTACCATCGACCTGGAGGATGAGAGCACCGGACAATTTGGCGCGGCCAGGGTCGCTGACCTAAGTTGGAAGGATATTTTCGATACCGATGCCTGCGTCAGTTGTAAGCGATGCCAGGACCAATGCCCTGCATGGAACAGCGACAAACCCCTCTCCCCCATGAAGGTCATCCAGCAGATCGGGGAGGCGGCCTTCGGCAAATCAGGGACGGGCCTCGTGAGATTGGTCGGCGAGGATGCCATCTGGTCGTGCACCACCTGCCGGGCATGTCAGGATATCTGCCCGGCCGATATCGAGCATGTAAACAAAATACTCGAGATGCGCAGGAACCTTGCCCTTATGGAGGGCGTCTTCCCCGGCAATGAAGTGCGCACCGCCTTCGAGAATCTTGAAGTGAACGCCAACCCCTTCGGTCTGTCCCATGCCGGCCGCGGGGATTGGGCGGAAGGGCTCGATATAAATATAATGGCCAGTGACGCCGATGTCGAGATCCTCTACTTCGCCGGCTGCTATGCCTCCTTCGACATGCGCAATCGCATGGTGGCGCGGAGCTTTGCAAAAATCTGTAATACAGCCGGCGTGAAGGTCGGTATACTCGGCAAGGAGGAGAAATGCTGCGGCGAGCCGCCGCGCAAACTGGGCAACGAGTATCTCTACCAGATCACGGCGAGGCAAAACATAGAGCTGATCAAAAGCTACAGAGTGAAAAGGATCGTCACCACCTGTCCCCACTGCTTCAACACCCTCGGGCGGGATTATCGTGACCTCGGCCTGGATATCCCGGTCGAGCATTATACAACCTTCATTGCCGGCCTCGTGTCCGGAGGGCGGCTAGAGCTGGAACCGGTGCGCTTCGACTTCACCTACCACGACTCCTGTTATATGGGACGCTATATGGACATTATCACTACCCCTCGCCAACTCCTGAGCCAGGCCGGGGGCCGTCTCACCGAGATGGCGAAGTCCGGTTACGGGAGTTTCTGCTGCGGCGCCGGCGGCGGCCGAATACTTTGCGAGGAGAAGCTGGGAAGCAGGATCAATGGGTTGCGGGTTGATATGGCGAAGGAGACGGGGGCGCGGCTCCTGGTCTCCAACTGCCCCTTCTGTCTCACCATGTTCGAGGACGGCATCAAGACTGGCGGCTATGAAGGGGAGTTGGCTGTGAAAGATCTGGCGGAGGTTTTAGTAGAAAGGCTAAGTGCGCGGTTTCATAATTAACGGTGACGTATGATTTTGATCAATACCGAAGTCTCACGCGGAGTCGCGGAGAACGCGGAGAAATCATGATGACTTTGGACTCTATCACCGCCGGCACTGCAACACTTAAATAAAGCTTCATAGCATCATTAAGTCTCGGTTCCTCCGCGTCTCCGCGTGAACTGGAAGAAGGTTAATGCTTGAGAAGATTGCAGGTTCTTCTGTTTAATTGAGGGCTGAGGATACGGAGAAAATAATGAAAATTCTTGTGTGTGTCAAACAGGTGCCGGACATGGACTCCCGGTTCAGGCCGAACGCCGCCGGGGTCTGGTTTGACGAGGCCGACCTGGCCTGGCGGATGAACGAATATGACGAATACGCGGTTGAACAGGCACTGCAACTGAAGGAGCAATTTGGGGAAGTCCCCGAGGTGACGGTCCTTTCCATCGGCCCCGATCGAGTGCTGGAGGTGATCAGGAAGGCGCTTGCACTGGGGTGCGACCGTGGGGTCCATATCAGTGATGCGAAAGTCTCATTGAAAGACCCGTGGCAGGTTGCCGGAATTATTGCTGACTATGCGAAAGAGGAAAGGTATGATCTGATCTTCACCGGCATGCAGTCACAGGACCGCGGCTCAGCCCAGGTGGGGGTTTTTGTCGCCGAACTGCTGGGTATACCCTGTGTTACCACCCTGGTCGGTTTCAGCTTTGACGACGGGGTAATAACCGCCAGGCGGGAACTTGAGGGAGGAACCAGAGGGGTAGTGCGGCTCACCCCCCCGGCGCTTTTCACCTGCCAATCCGGCCTCAATTTCCCGCGATATCCGACCCTCCCCAACATCCTCAAATCCAAAAAGAAGGATATCCGGACCATCCCGGTGGAAGAACTCCCGGCTTTAGCCCCCCTGTCGGTAACTACCGGCTTCTACCCCCCCGCCAGAAAGGGGAGCGGTATGGTTCTCGAAGGTGAGCTGAACTGCCTGGTAGACAGGTTGATGGAAATTCTACGCGGAAAATTTTGACAGAAACAACGAATCACACGAATAACACGAATGAAGACAATAGGTTATATCCTAAAAAGCATAAGCCGGCAAAGCCTGAACCAAAAAAGCAAAATCAAAGGCAATTGAACGCGGATAAAATCTGATCTAAACGGATTTACGCGGATAGAATCAAAACTGAAAAAAGGGTTTGAAATCCGCGTAAATCCATTCAATCCGCGTCTTCCGCGTTCTATTGCAGTTCAGTTTTACTTTTGTTCTGTTAGAACTGAAGTCGTAAGTAACTACGCTGTGTTTTAGATTCGTGTGGTTAGTGTGATTCGTTGTTAATAATTTAAGGCAGGAGAAGCCAATGAAGTGTCTGTTGATCGCGGAATCTCGCGGAGAAAAGCCTCTCGATTCCATATATGAATTACTCGGCTTTGCCGCCCTTTTGGGGGCGGATACTGCAATGTTCCTGGTCGGCAGCGACAACCGGCTCCCCGGCTGGGGCTGCCGTCTCTACCTGGCGGATGCCGGGAAGTACGGGGAGTACAACCCGGACCTGCATAAGGAGCTTATCCTTACGGCCGTCGAACATGAGCAGCCCGATTATATCGTCTTCAGCCACTCATCCTATGGCTGGGACCTGGCGCCGCGGGTGGCGGCAAGCCTCCGGATCGCCCAGGTGTCGGAGGTTGTCGCTCTTACAGCCGAAGGTTTTGAAGTGGGCTGTTGTAACGCCAAGATGCGGCGAACGGTGAAGCCGACCACGGCGCAAGTGGTGCTGACGATTCAGGCCGGGGCCTTTGCCCCTCTCAATCCGGAGGGGACGCCACAGGTGGAGCGCCTGGAGACGACGGGGAAGAGCAACATTGAGTTTGCCGGTTACGAACCGGCGGAAATGACTGAAGTGAACCTGAACCGGGCCGAGGTGATTGTGAGCGCCGGCCGGGGGGTAGGGAGGAAGGAAAACATCGCGCTCATCACAGCCCTGGCCAGGGCCCTTGGCGGCGAGGTGGGCGCAACCCGGCCGGTGGTTGACGCCGGCTGGGTTGAGCGCAGCCGCCAGGTGGGGGCCACGGGACAGACGGTCGCTCCCGGGCTCTACATAGCCTGCGGGATCAGTGGCGCAATCCAGCACCTGGCCGGGATGAAGCAGTCAGGGTTCATCATCGCCAT